>CAZEIO010000037.1:12024-13523 GCA_964512525.1 uncultured Halobacteriales archaeon | reverse complement strand
ACAGCTGCTGGAGCTCGTCGCCGGCGTTCATCAGCGTCGGCGAGTTCGGCATGAAGTCGAGGCTCTCCATCGTCTCCCGGAACTCCCCGTAAACCCCTTCGACGTGGGCCTGGAGGTCGTCGTCGAGTTCGGGCACGACCGTGTCGTAGGCGAACTTCGAGACGTTGCCCTCGGTGAGTTCCGTCGCGGTCGTCGCGAGGTGGTCGCGGGCGTCCTCGATGTCGTCCGGGAGGTCCTGGGGCGTGGTGTAGCGGTCGGAGTGGACGCCGAAGGCCTCGCCGGCGAGTTCGCCCCGGCGCGGGTGGTCGGGCTTGACCTGGTCCGGTTCGACCGTCACGGGGTCGTCGGCCTCGTACACCGCCTCCGCGAGGGCGATGTTCTTGGCGACGCGCTTGAACAGGTCCTCCTGTTGTTCGACGGGTCGACCGTCGGCGTCCTTCTTCAGGTAGCGGGCCGGGAGGATGTTGTGGTAGGCGTTGTCGGTCAGGCGCTCGGCGAGCGTCTCACCCTCCGTCCGCTTGGTCGGCAGTATCACGTCCTCGGCGTTGACGTCGTTCGTGCTCATCTGTTCCCCTCCTGCCGGTCGCCCGCGGCGGCGGCCGGCACCGTGGTAAGTCGATTGGTATGTCTCATGTGTGCGGACTCCGATGTAGTCGGCAACCCCGTATATCGACTGTGGTTCGGCGTCGTCCACGCCACGTCCACAGATGTGTCTGCAGAGCGATATTCTCTCGGGGTCCCTTTCCCTTTCGTGGCTGTGCAGCGCCGGGTGCCCACCCGACGTCGCGCAACCCCATCCGACGAGATGAGACGTTATGAACCTCCTCAAACCGGAGTGAAAGTAAAAATCGGCCGACCAGTTCACGTCTTGCGATCGTCGTGTGTGACACATTCACTTCCAGTCCGACGATCCGTTCACGCTCGTTCATCTCGAAACGATTACAAGTGGCACCGACTGGCGGGGTGCGACCGTCGGTCCAGCCGACGTGGTATCGTCCGGGCGTCACTGGGCTGGAGACCGCCGCCTGCGGCGATTCTGGAGGCTATTAAAGCCGTCGCAGTCTGGCGCGCTCGTGGGGCGAGACGGGTGGGTTAAGTACGGGTGTCGCCTAACAAATACGTGAACGAAAATTCCGTCCCCGAGAGCCACGAGTCCGCCGTCGCCGACGAGACGGTGTCGGTGCGAGCACTTGTCATCGGTGCCGGCGCCGCCGGCGCCCGTGCGGCGATAGAACTCGTCCAGCAGGGTGTTCCGCCCGAGGACGTCCTCGTGGTGGGTAAGCGCGCCCACGGCGACGCCCACACGACGTGGGCTCGCGGCGGGATCAACGGGTCACTCGGCACACGCGACCCCGAGGACGAACCGACCATCCACGCTGCGGACACGCTGAAGGAGGGCCACTTCGTCAACGACCCGGACAAGGTAGAGCGGGTGGCCCGCGACGCGCCCGACCGCCTCCGCGAACTGGACGACTGGGGGATGGACTTCTCCCGGACCG
>CAZEIO010000037.1:0-12014 GCA_964512525.1 uncultured Halobacteriales archaeon | reverse complement strand
CGACCCCGGGAAGGTAGAGGCGATGGCCCGGCGGATGCCAGGGCTGTTGCGGGAACTCGACGACTGGGGGATGGCCTTCAGTCGGACGCCCGACGGCGACATCGACCAGCGCTACTTCGGCGCGCAGTCCTTCCGCCGAACCGCCTTCGCAGGCGACCACACCGGCGAGTCCCTCCTCGACACCCTGATCGGTCGCGCCCGCGACCTCGACGTTCCCTACCGCGAGCACGTCATGGTGACGCGACTCCTCACCGACGATACCGGCGACCGTATCCTCGGCGCGGCGGGCTACGACCAGGACACCGGCGACTTCCTCCTGTTCGACGCCGAGGCGGTCGTCCTCGCCGCCGGCGGTTACACTTCGATCTTCGGTCGTCACTCCTCCCGCGACGACGAGAACACCGGCGACGGTCCCGCGCTGGCGCTCGCCGCCGGCGCTCGCCTCGCCGACATGGAGTTTGTCCAGTTCCACCCGACCGGTATGGTCGGCGACCGCTACGGCGAGGAGTGGGACGGCCGCCTCGTTACCGAGGCCGTCCGCGGCGAGGGTGGCCACCTGTACGACGCCGACGGCGAGCGGTTTATGAAGCAGTACGCCCCGAAGCAGATGGAACTCGCCGCCCGTGACGTCGTCGCCCGCGCCATTGCCCGCGAGATAGCCGAGGGCCGCGGCACCGAGAACGGCGGCGTCCTCCTCGACATCTCTCACCGCGATCGGGCCTTCATCGAGGAGCGTCTGCCCCGGATGACCGAGCGCTTCGACTCGCTGGGCGTGGATCTGGCGACCGACCCCGTCGAGGTTTCTCCCACCGCCCACTACGGCATGGGCGGCGTCGTCGTCGACGACGAGGGCGAGACGGACGTGACCGGCCTGTACGCGGTCGGCGAGACGATGGCTGGCGTCCACGGCGCGAACCGCCTCGGCGGGAACTCGCTGGCCGAGACCGTCGTCTTCGGCCGCGTCGCCGGGGCCGCCGTCGCCCGCCGCCTGCAGTCCGGCGACCTCCCCCCCCGCGACACGACGACCCTCCACGAGGCGGCCCGCACCCAGTTCGCCGACCTCGCCGCGGCCACGGACCGCGACGGAACCCACGACCCCGCGGCGCTGCTGGCCGACCTCCGGACCGCGATGTGGGACCACGCCGGCATCCTTCGCGACGAGACCAGTCTCGAGGACGGACTGGCGGCCGTGGCGACCATCCGCGAGCGTGCCGCGTCGGTCCGAACTGGCGACCGCACGGGCCGGGCGTTCGCGACGGCCCTGAACCTCGCGAACGCGCTCGACGTCGCCGAGACGACGCTGCGCGGTGCGCTGGTCCGCGAGGAGTCCCGCGGTGCCCACCACCGGACAGACGCGCCCGAGACCGACCCGGACTGGCGACAGACGGTCACCGTCGCACGCGACAGCGTCGGCGGACTGCGGTGCGCGACCGAACCGGTCGGCGAGCCGAGCGCGGCCGTACAGGCGGCGCTCGACGCCGACCACGAACTCGACTACCACCAGCTCGAGTAACCCGGTCCGACGCGGGTCAGCCGCGGACACAAGGGTTATGTCCGGCAGGTGCGGACGCCGAAAAGCACGCCACGGACGGACGACGAGGCCACCGAGGTCACAGAACGCCGGGCACTGTACAACCCGGTCGGGACGGTCTCGTCCCGCTCGTCCGGCGCGTGCCGGCCGGCCGGACACGACCCGGTCCCCGAGCGGGGGCACGTGCCCCCGTCTTTCGGTACTTCAGACGAGAGCGACGCGACTCCCGACACCCCCCGGACGCGAGGACTTTTGCCCGGCCCGGCCCTCGGACGCGTGTGACCGCCGAGCGCCCGGACCCACACGACCCACCGCGGGTGATGAGCACCCAACACCCCGACAACGCCACCGTTCCCTTCTTCGCCGACGGGGAACTGATCGAGGGCGAGGAGGAAGTTCGCGAGGCCTACTACGCCTACTCCCACCTCGGCTGTGACGAGCAGATGTGGGACTTCGAGGGGAAGGAGGGCGACGAGTACGCCGTCAAGAAACTGCTCTCGCGGTTCGACGACTACTTCGCCCGCGAGACACTCGGCGACGACCGCCGCCTCACGCTCCGCGGCCCGAACCCCGACCTCGAGGAGTCCGAGGCGAAGATACTGCTCGAGATTCTCGAGTCCATCCCGCGGTCGTTCGACGCCGCCGAGGCCTTCGAGCGGAGTCGCACCCGCGCCGGGTCCTCGGCGGGGGCGGACGCCGACGCCGACGCCGACCCCCCGGTGACCCCTCCCATCCACGAGGTCATCGTCCCGATGGTCACGTCCGCGAGTCAGGTCAACGCCGTCCACGACTACTACGAGCAGTTCGTCGTCGGCAAGGCCGACAGCGACATCGGCGGTCGCACCGTCGCTGACTGGGTCGGCCCGTTCCGGCCGGCCGAAATCGGCGTCATCCCCCTGATCGAGGACCGCGAGTACCTCCTCGGTGCCGCGGACATCCTCCGTGGCTACCTCGAGGGGCGCGACCGCGACGCCCAGCGAGTCTTCCTCGCCCGCTCCGACCCCGCGCTGAACTACGGGTCGCTCGCCGCCGACCTCGTCAACAAGGTGTCCCTGCGGCGACTGTACCACGCGGCGGCCGACCTCGACGTCGAACTCTACCCCATCCTCGGCGCCGGTCCCGCTCCCTTCCGGGGTGGACTCGCGCCGGACACCGTGGACCGGACCCTCGACACCTACCCCGAGGTGGAGACGTTCACGGTCCAGTCAGGCTTCAAGTACGACCACTCGCCCGACGCGGTGCAGGCCGCCGTCGAGCGACTGCGGACCGCCGAGCGTCGCCGGCAGGCACCGGACGTGGACGAGGACGCCCTCCTCGCCGTCGCCGACCGCGTCGCGGCCTGTTACTCCGAGCAGGTGAGCGAGGTGGCCCCGACGGTCAACCGCCTCGCGGAGTACGTCCCCCGCCGACGCGACCGCAAACTCCACGTCGGCCTGTTCGGCTACTCCCGCGAGGTCGGCGAGATAGAACTCCCGCGGGCGATAACCTACACGGCCGCGCTGTACAGCGTCGGCCTCCCCCCGACCCTCCTCGGTCTCGCCGACCTCACCGACGACGACTGGGCCGTCGTGGACGACTGCCTGCCGCGCTTCCGGGAACTCCTCGCCGACGCCGCCCGCTACTACAACCCCCGCTCGCTCTCGGTCGTGCCGCTCTCCGCCGACGCCGTCGAGGCCGGTCTGGCGCGGGCCGACTACGAGACCGATCCCGACCACCGCGCGGCGACGGACGAGGTCGTGGACGCCCTCGAGACGGGCGGCGACGTGCGCTCGAACGTCGTCCGCGCGGCCCGAATCCGGAGTTTTCTGGGCTGAGCGGGACGACCACCCCGACACGACTTGGACTACTCACCGCACACGGCGAGTCGTGGAGACCCTGCCGCTGACCGCCTCCACCCGGGCCAACTGTACGTCGATGTCGGTCGCCTCCGGGACGCCCTCGCGTGGTTCGACGCCGACGACCCCTCGTACGACCCGGTGCCGGTCCTCGACCTCGGCGTGCACACCGACCATCCGCCGGCCGGCGACGTCGAGCGACCGGTCGCTCTCGACGGCCACACCCGGGCGCTCCTCGCGCACCTCGCCGGCGCGGACCGACTCCGGGTCGCGTGGACGGGCCCCGACCCCGACCTCGACGTGGCCCTCTACGCCGAGTGTGTCGGCTGGTGTCGCGACGCGGGGGTGACGCGTGTCGGCCCTCGTCGGACGGGTGGTGAGCACCGACCGGTTCGAGCGAGACTGGATCGAGCGGTGTCACGCCTCGCCGCTGTACACGTCCGAGACGGAGTCCTGGCGGACTCAGGACCGCCAGTCGAAGGCGGTGTCCAGGTCGTGGGGCTGGTGGCCGCCGTCGTCGAGTGCCCGGTCGAGGTAGGCCCGCAGGTCGTCGCGAACCGAGGGGTCGGCCACCGCGAGGAGTCGCTCCGCCCGCTCGACGGGCGCGGTGCCGCGGAGGTCCGCGGCGCCGTGTTCGGTGACGACCGCGTCCACGTCGTGTTCCGTGTGGTCCACGTGGGTCACTTTCGGGACGATACGCGAGACGTCGCCGTCGGCCGCCGTCGAGGGGAGGGCGACGACCGACAGGTGCGCGTTGCGGTTGAAGTCGGCGCTGCCGCCGATGCCGTTGAGCACGCGCGACCCGTTCAGGTGCGTGGAGTTGACGTGGCCGTAGAGGTCCACGCTCGCGGCCGCGTTGACGGCGACGACGCCCATCCGATCGACGATGCCCGCCGCGTTCGACACGTCCGAGGGCCGGAGAACGACGCGCTCGGCGTAGCGGTCGAGATTCTCGAACAGGCGCTCCCGGCCGTCGGCCGACAGCGCCAGCGAGGTGGCACTCGCGACCGCGAGGTCGCCGGCGTCGAGCAGGTCGAGGAGCCCGTCCTGCACCACCTCGCCGAAGTACCGCAGGTCGGCCCCCGCGAGCGGGGAGTCCGCGAGCCCGGCCATCAGGGCGTTGCCGAGGCTGCCGACGCCGAACTGCAGCGTCGGCGCCCGGCCGACGACCGGGTCGCGCTCCCGTTCTGCGATCAGGAAGTCGACGAGTTCGGCCGCGAGTGCGCGGTCGGTCGGCGTCGGGTCGCGGAACTCGTAGGGGTCGCCCGCCCGCTCGGTGCGGACGACGGCGCGGAGTTTCCCGGGGTCGAACCGGACGGCAGGGCCGCCGATCCGCCCGCCCGGATCGGTCAGCGGAATTGGCTCGCGGTCGGGCGGCGGAGACCGCCGGAAGACGTCGTGCAGGCGGGCGAGTGCCCGCGGCTGGGCGGCGTTGACTTCGACCACCAGTTCGTCGGCGGCGGCGACGTAGGCCGGCGTCTGTCCGACCGAGAGCGAGGGAACCAGCCAGTCCTCGCCGACCGCGACGGCCTCGACGACCGCCACGTCCGGGTCGGCGGTCCGGCCGAACTCGACCTCGTCGCTCATGTCTGCGATGTGGCGGTCCTGGAAGGCCATCGACCGGTCGTTGGCGCGGGTCCGGGCGGCCGACCGTGCCTGGTAGGGAAACCGGCGGGCGACGGCGCCGACCCCGACCAGTTCCGTGTCTATCTCGTCGCCGGTGCTGCCGCCGCTGACCACCGTGAGCGAGAGGTCGCGGTCGCCGTCTCGTGCGGCCGCGGCGAGTGCGAGCGGAACGGTCTTGGGATAGCCGACGGAGCCGAAGCCGCTGACGGCGACGGTCGCGTCGTCGGCGACCGCCGCGGCCGCCGACGCCGCGTCCGTCGTCGGCGGGTCGCCGTCCACCCGCGGCGGCAGGTCGCCGTCCCACGGTCTGTCGCTCGCCGTCATCGCCCTCGGTCGCCGTCGCCCTCGTCCGGTCCGGTCGGCGACGTGCCGACGCCCTCCGGCCACCCCGGCGGTCGGGCGGCACTCGGCCGTGCGTGCTCGCGCTTGAGGACCATCGGCGTCCGCTCCAGCGAGAGCACCTTCTCGCCGTCCTGGTTGTACGCCCGCAGTTCCGTGGTGACGATGCCGACGTGGTCGCGGGAGTCGGACTCCCGCTTCGAGACCACCTCCGACTCCGCGAAGATGGTGTCGCCGTGGAAGACGGGGGCGTGGTGGCGAATCTCGTCGTAGCCGAGGTTGGCGGTGGCGTTCATCGAGACGTCCACGACGCTCATCCCCACCGCGAGGGCGATGACGAACGTGCCGTCCACGAGTCGCTCGCCGAACTCCGTCTCGGCGGCGTACGCCTCGTTGAAGTGCATCGGGTTCAGGTTCATCGTCACGTTCGTGAACCAGACGTTGTCCGTCTCCGTCACCGTCCGCCCGTAGGGATGCTTGTAGACGTCGCCGACGGCGAAGTCCTCGAAGAATCGCCCCTGCCAGCCCTCGACGAGTCGGCGGTCCGTGGCTGGCGTCTCCTCGCCCTCGTCACTCATCCCAACTTGAAGGGGTCTTCGACCTCGCCGGAGCGGTCGACCCAGGCCGTCTTCGTCTGTCGGTACGCGTCCAGTCCCTCGCGGCCGAGTTCGCGGTCAAGGCCGCTGTCCTTGAACCCGCCGAACGGCGCGTTGTACGCGAGCGTCCGGTACTCGTTCACCCAGACCGTCCCCGCTTCGACGTGGTCGACGAACCGATGGGCTTGCCGGTAGTCCTCCGTCCAGACCCCGGCGGCGAGCCCGAAGTCCGTATCGTTCGCGAGCTCGAGGACTTCGTCCTCGTCGGAGAAGGTGATGACGCTCGCCACCGGGCCGAAGATCTCCTCCTGTGCGACGGTCATGTCGTTCTCGACGTCCGTCAGTATCGTCGGTTGCAGGAAGCACTCGCCGGGGAGGTCGTCGGGTTGCTCGCCGCCGTAGGTCAGCGTCGCGCCTTCTGCTCGACCAGCCTCGACGTAGGAGACGTCCGTCTCCCACTGCTCGCGGAACGCGACCGGCCCCATCTCGGTCTCGGGGTCCATCGGGTCGCCGAGTTCGATGTCGTCGGCTCGCTCGGTGAACCGCTGAACGAACTCGTCTGCGATGGCCTCGTGGACGAACACGCGCGACCCCGCGAGGCACGTCTGCCCGGTCGCGGCGAAGATGCCCTTGATGACGCCGTTGATCGCGTTCTCGAGGTTCGCACTCGGGAACACGACGTTCGGGCTCTTCCCGCCGAGTTCCAGCGACGCCGGGATGATGGACTCGCCCGCGGTCGCCCCGATCTGTCGCCCGACGCTCGTCGACCCGGTGAACGCGACCTTGTCGATATCGTCGTGGGACACGAGCGCGTCGCCGGTCGTCGACCCGTCGCCCGTGACGACGTTGTAGACGCCCGACGGCAGTCCCGCTTCGTCGTGGAGCAGTTCCGCGAACCGGAGCGCGCTCACGGGCGTCTCCGTACTGGGCTTGTGGACGAACGTACAGCCGGCCGCGAGCGCGGGCGCGAGCTTGAACGTCGTCAGGAGGAGCGGCGAGTTCCACGGCGTCACCGCCGCGACGACTCCCTGCGGTTCGTGTTTGACGTACGTGAAGAACTCGCCGTCTTTGTTCTCGACCGGGATCGTGCGCCCTTCGTCGGTCCGACACAGGCTCGCGTAGTACCGGAAGTACTCGCCGAGTGCGTTCATCTGCGCGTCCATCTCGCGTATCAGTTTCCCGTTCTGTCTCGTCTCCAGCTCCGCGAGCTCGCTCGCGTGCTCGTCGAGAACGTCCGCGATATCGTGCAGGATGCCCGCGCGCTCGCTCGGGAGCAAGTCCCGCCACCGGTCGCTCTCGAACGCCGTGCGCGCCGACCTGACGGCCCCGTCCACGTCCGTCGGGGTGCCGACCGGCACCGTCGCCCAGACCGTACCGTCGTACGGATACGTGACCTCGGCTCGCTCGTCCGCGTCCGCGGTCACGAACTCGCCGTTCACGAAGTGCTCGTACGCTGTTATCTCACTCGACATGGAGTGAACCAAATCGGACGGCGCGGCAAAGTGCGTACTGACGATAAACTGTTGTTATCGTTCGTAACGCGGTGTTATGTCATTGCTCCCTCGTTCATAACTAAGCGACGAAACCCCCTCAACTTCGAATGCCCGTGACGCCACTGGGCACATCATCGAACATGTCTACGACAGAACTCGGCACTCACGAGTGGTGGCAACGATTCAAAGAAACGGTGAACGAGGACGAGGAGATGAAGGTCCGCGGCCACGACCGGTTCGACGAGAACTTCTTCCTCGACATCGGCGACGAACGCTTCCTCGTGAAGATGAACGAAGGCGAGGTGCGCGACGTCGTCCCGAACCCGGGCACGAACGACGTCTGGTCGTTCGGCGTGGCCGGTAGTCGGAAAGCGTGGGAGGAGTTCGTCCAGGAGATCCCGCCCGCGCACAACAACGAGATCATCGCGTCGGACTATCGAACGAAGGTGAAGGGCGATGAGGACCACCTCGAACTCCAGGGTAACAACAGGAAGATATTCCAGAACCTGCGGCCGTTCCAGCGCACGCTCGACCTGATGCGGGAATCCCACAACACGTAATCATGAGCCTCGAACCACTAGACCACGGCGAGACGACAGATATCAAAGGACAGTACGTTGGCGTCGAGATCGAGGGCGTGAAACAGCGCGTGTACTTCGAGGAAGCCGGACCGGAGGACGGCATCCCGCTTCTCTGCCAGCACACCGCCGGAAACCACGGTCACGAGTGGCGTCACCTGCTCGAGGACGACGACATCACAGAGGACTTCCGCGTGATCGCGTACGACCTGCCCCATCACGGGAAGTCGCTGCCGCCGACGACGAAATCGTGGTGGACGGAAGACTACACGCTCACTGAGGACAAGTTCGCGGAGAGCATCGTCGGCGTCGCCGACGCACTTGACCTCGAAGACCCCGTCTACATGGGGTCGAGTATCGGTGGGAACGTCATCCTCCAGCTCGGCGACTGGCATCCGGACCGGTTCCGCGCGCTCATCGGACTCGAATGCGGCGTGCACAGCCCGGGCTACTATCTCGACTGGTTCGACGACCCGCAAGTGAACATCGCGGAGGTCAGCGCGTACTCCTGCTGGGGGCTGATGGCGCCGCATGGGCCCGAGCAGGCGCGTCGCGAGACGATGCACCTGTACGAGCAGGGGTCGACCGGCCTGTTCAAGGGCGACCTCTACTACTACTCCGTCGACCACGACTACAGGGACAAACTCGACCAGGTCAACCCCGAGTGCCCGACGTACGTGATGAACGGCGAGTACGACTTCGCGACGGATCCCGACGACGCTCGCGAGGTCGCGGACGGCATCGGTGACAACGCGCAAGCCATCGAGATGGCGAACATCGGGCACTTCCCGATGTCCGAGAACCCCGCGTTGTTCAACGAGTACATCAAGGTCGTGCTGGACGACATCAAGGGCGAGGACGTCGAGGTGCCAGAACGGATGACGCCCGAGAAGGTGGGCGTCGACATCGAAGCGGCCGCGTCGGACTGAACGGACGGACGACTCCGTCGGTGTCTCCTTTTTTCGTCAGGGCGCGATGACGTCGAGGAGCGCCTGCGTGAATCGCTCGGTTTCTTCGAGGAAGGGAACGTGCCCGCTCTCTTCGAACGCGACGAGTCGACCGTTCTGGAGGACGTCGTTCGCGACGACGGCGGCGTCGTCGATCGTCGCCGCGCTATCGAGTTCGCCGTGGAAGACGGCGGCGGGGAGGTCGAGTGCGGTGAGACCGTCGGTGAGGGCGTCGACGTCCGGGTCGCGGTAGACTTCGAGGGTGTCGACGGCGGCACGCATCGGCGTCTGCATGCCGATGCCCCAGAGCCAGCGTCGCGTCCACTCGTCGGGTTCGGTGCCGAACATCCCGGAGACGAATCGCTCCATGCCCTGCGGGCGGTTCCGACGCTGGTTGTCGAGGAGTCGGTCGAGCGGGAGCGTGTCGGTGCCCTCGTCCGTCTCGGCGGTCGCGATGCGCTGGAAGATGCTGGAGGAGACGAGCACGAGCGCGCGGACGCGGTCGGGGTTCGACCGGACGAACGTCGATGCGACCGTCGCACCGAGGGACCAGCCGACGAGTGCGACCGACTCGACGTCGAGTTCGTCGAGGAGCGCGGAGAGGTCGGCGGCGAACTGCGTCGCGGTGTACCCGCCGGTCGGTTCGTCGGAGGCGCCGTGCCCGCGGAGGTCGGGTGCGATCACGCGATAGCCGGCGTCCACGAGCGCCTTCGTCTGTGCTTCCCAGACGCGGTGACTCATGCAACCGCCGTGGACGAGGAGCACGGCCGGGCCACTACCGACGTCCTCGCAGGCCAGGGTAACGCTCTCGGTCACGGGAACGCGCTTCATGGCATATGTTAGCACGTGATTCGTGAAACCGGTTCCGGACCCCACCACGGCGAACCGGCCCGCACCCCGCGACCGGCCCACATCAGCCGGCCAACACAATCCCGTTTCCGGGACCGAGTGAGACGACACGCGAATTCGGACCCGTCGTCGCGAGCTCCGCAGGGTTCCCAGCCCCACTCTACACCATCGGCGTGCTGGACGCGTACCGCCGACGCGGCATCGGCGAACCGACGAGTTGGGCGGCCGTCCGTGCAGGCCGCGACCCAGGCTTCGACGTCGCGGTGTTGCAATCCACCGAGACGGCCTTTCCACGCGACCGACGGATGGGATTCGAGACGGCCGTCACCTCCCACCAGTTCGAGCCGTCCGACTGAACATCGCACGAGACGAGGACAGCCATCGCTCTCTACGGCAGACCAGAATCGCTCGAAAGAACGGGAGTCGGCCCGAAGGCGATTCCTCGCGAGGGGTCGTGACGGCCGGACACTCAGGCCTTGCTCGGCTGCTGGATCTCCGAGACGTACCCAGCCAGGTCCGTCGTCGTCACGATACCCATCGGCTTCCCGTCGTCCTCGTCCACGACCGGCATGTGGTGGATGCCAGCGTCCAGCATCCGCTGAGCGACCTCGTCGATCGGCTCCTGCGCGTCCGTCATCAGGACGTCCGTCGACATGTACTTCCGAACCGGCGTCTCGTCCTTGGGTTTGCGTTCCGCGACGATCTTCACGAAGTCCGTCGTCGTCAGGATACCCGCGAGCGACCCGTCGTCGTTCACCACGAGCACGCTCCCGATCTCACGCTCGAGCATCCGATTCGCTGCGTCCTCGACGAGCGTGTCGGGACTGACGGTTTCCAGGTCCGATGACATCAACTGCGCGACGAACACGTCATCCATGCGAGAACGTACGTCCACCCCCGTAAAAAATGATGCGAGTTGCACGCGACGACCACGGCCGCCACTCCAACTGGTTGCGAGCAACACTCATTAGTCGACAGTCCAACGCTCACTTGTGACCGTCATCGACGTCTCCACCACGGTGGACGTGCCGCCTCGCGAGGCGTACGAGTTCGTACTCGACTTCGAGGGCCATTCGTCGTACAGCGAGTACGTCGAGGACGTCGTGCGTCGCGGCGACGGTGGCGTGGGAACGCGCTTCGACGTCGAACTCGCGTGGTGGAAGCTCTCCTACACCTTCCCGACCGAGGTAACGGACCTCACAGCCGGAGAGCGCATCGACTGGCGAACGCCGAACGGGCTGCACGCGAAGGGCGCGTGGTTGTTCGAGCCGACCGATACGGCGGCGGACGGCGGCGAGGGCGGCGACGACCCAGCGAATCCCGTTCAGGAGACGCGCGTCACCCTCCGCGCACGGTACGACCGCCGCCAGTCCCGGCTCCCACCCATGCCACCGCTGGTCTCCGTCGACGACGTCCTCGACCGACTCAAACCCGTCGTCCGCCGCGAAGCACGAACCGTCTTCGAGCACGCCGTCGCAGACCTCGAAGGCGAACGCAGACGCGTCACGCTCGACGTCGACGTCCACACGTAGACCACACCGCACGAGGACTCACCATCACCTGCCTCACTCACAACCGGCACCGAGCACTCTAACCGGTAGATGTAGACCAAGGATGTAAAGCGAGGAACCGCGAACTATCCACCTATTGGTAAGTTACCCTTGCAAGATATATCGGGTGGATGCAGCACGCCAACGGTGCTATCTCGTCCACCTGATCTCGTATTCAAGTTCGTACCGTTGTTCGCCGGTCTCTGAATCCGTGAGTCGTTCGAGTTCGACCTCGAATCGAGGTCGCTCGGGCACAGCTACGCTCTGTTCCTCTGCGTCGCTTATCAACGTGACATCCCCGGATTCGATCTCGTCTGCAGCGTCGCGTAATGCTTCAGCAATCTCGGTCCTTGGAAGCTCGTCCTCGGTTTTGAATAGCACTTCTTCAGGCATCAATTCTAACGACACGCTCCACGGAAATAGAGCCACCTACGAATCCCATAACAGAAGAACACCTTTCGATGCTACATTCGCACACCTACCTAACGGCTGTTCCAGCGACGAGAGCGTGTCGAACGAAGAGGAACTCAACAAGGCCGTTCGTGACGCGAAACGGCGTCCTGGCGGCCGCCGTATGCTGATGGCGTCGAAGTGACTGAAACGGCGTCCTGGCGGACGCCGTATGCTGATGGCGTCGAAGTGACTGAAACGGCGTCCTGGCGGACGCCGT
>CAZEIO010000036.1:1746-13743 GCA_964512525.1 uncultured Halobacteriales archaeon | reverse complement strand
ATCCGCGAGGTGGCGCCCGACCTCGAGACGCTCCACCTCGACAACATGAACCCCGTGACCATCGTGGACTACCCCGACCTGTCGCGGGAGGCCATCCGGGTCATCGCGGCGCACAACACGCCGGGCGACGTGGCCGCCTTCGGCCTCGAGTCCGCCGACCCGGTCGTCCAGGAGGAGAACAACCTGCTCGTGACCGCCGAGGAGTGTCTGGAGGCGGTCCGGGGACGGCGACCCGAGACGCGGGTCGGACGGTCGAGCGGCGGAGCCGCGAGACAGGGACTCGGCGCCCAACTTCGGCCAGGACGCCGCCCGTCGGCTCCCGAAGCTGCTGCCGGGCATCAACCTCGTCCACGGGCTGATGGGCGAGCGCGAGGAGACCTTCGAGCACAACCGGCAGTTCCTCCAGCGAGTCCTCGACGAGGGACTGATCCTCCGGCGGGTGAACATCCGGCAGGTGATGGCCTTCGACGGCACGGAGATGTCGGACACCGGTGCCGAGATAGCGAACGACCACAAGAAACTGTTCAAGCAGTACAAGCGCGAGGTCCGCGAGACCATCGACAACCCGATGCTCCAGCGCGTGGCCCCGCCGGGGACGGTACTGCCGGGCGTTCGCCTGGAGTACCACGAGAACGGCACCACGTTCGGCCGCCAGCCGGGGACGTACCCGCTGCTGGTGGGGATCCCCGGCGAGCGACCGCTCGGCGAGACGGTGGACGTGGCCGTCGTGGACCACGGCTACCGCTCGGTGACCGGCGTCCCCTACCCGCTGTCGCCCGACGAGGCGTCGATGGACGAACTGACGGCCATTCCCGGCATCGGCAAGCAGCGCGCGGGGCAACTCCTCCGCGGCCGGCCACACGGCGACAGTCTCCCCGACATCGGAGACGTGGACCTGACGCGCTTCCTCGGCCTCGGGGAGTCCGGCGACGTCCCGGTGGCCCCCGATCCGGGCCCGGACCCGGACCCGGACGTGGACCTCGATTCCGACCCGCCGCCACAACCGCCCGAGTCAGCGGGCGACGCCGACTGACGCCGCCACCTCGGTAAACATTTCAACCGCGGCACCGACGCCTCTCACGAGGGATATTCATGGAAATCTCCGAGAAACTGCTCTGTCTGTTCAGCGCCGACGTGACTGCCGACGGGGACACGTACACTGTCGAGGTACCCCGGCGCGAGGTGGAGACCGGAGCTATCGAGCCGGGCGCGACCTACCGGGTCGCGCTCATCGAACGGACCGACACGGACGGTGACGGCGACGAGGCGGCGCCGGCCGGCGAGCCGCAGCCGCCCGTCGAGGCCGGCGAGACCCGCTACGTCGAGATAGAGGACCTCGGCAAGCAGGGCGACGGTATCGCTCGCGTCGAACGGGGCTACGTCATCATCGTCCCCGGCGCGGACGTCGGCGACCAGGTAAAAATCGAGGTGACGGAGGTGAAGTCGAACTTCGCCGTCGCCGAGGTCATCGACGAGGAACTGTAGAGCCGTCCGGGCGCTTGGCGCCCTCCGAGTCGTGGACGACCACGCCGTCCGCGTCTTCGACGGGAGCGTACGCATCGCGCACGGCGATGGCCTCCTCGACCTCCCGGATCGCACGCTCTTTCAGCGTCGCCGCCAGCGACTCGGCCTCCTCGCGGTCGATGTCGCGGCCGAGACCCTCACACTCGTGAGCGGTGACCATCCCCTCCTCTTCGACGACCGCACCCATCGGCTCGTCCACGCCGCCGAGGGCGACGCTGAACGGGTAGGTGCGACAGACGAGCGGCCGGTCGCCGTACACCGTGCAGGTGCCCTCGTCGTCGCCGTCTTCGGCCGCCGCGTAGAAGCTGCAGTCGCCGCAGTCGTCGGTCGCGAGCGCCCACTCGAACGTCTCGCCCTCCGGCCCGTCCGGCCCCTCACGCAGGCCGAACGGCGTCGGCCGGGCGACGTCCCGCCAGTCGTACTGCTCGCGGTCGGCGGCGGCGTCACCGTCGGCGTCGCCCGGTCGCTCGTTCAGGCCGTCCCGAATCTGCCGGACCTCGTCGGGAAACACCGTCGCGACGTGGTCCTCGCGGGCAGCTCCGTCGCCGGTCCCGGTCGCCGGGTCGGTCCCCTCGCCCGTGTCGTCGTCGTCCGGTTCGTACCCCCTGCAACAGGCGCCACAGCGGGTGCACTCGAAGCCGATGGTCTCGATGGCGTCGGCCAGGTCCGCGACGGACAGGTCGCGGGCGGCGGCGAGTTCGTCTTCCAGTCGCTGCACGTCCGGCCGACGGTGTCGAGGCTGAAAAGGTCGCGGGTGTCCCGGCGACGGTCACAGCGACAGTGCGCGCTCGCCGTCCCAGCGGATGCGACCCTCGCTCGCCAGTTTCTCGACGTGAGCGCGGACGGTCGCCTCGGCGAGGTCGCGCACGCCGGTCAGGTCGCGGTCGTAGGCGGCGTCGGTGATTGCCGGCACCGTCTCGACGCCGGCCCGGACGGCCGCGATGACTCGTCGCTCGCGCTCCAGTCGGTGCTCGATCAGTCGCTGGCAGGTCTCGACGGGCGCTTCAATGGGGTCGCCGTGACCGGGGTAGAGCCGCGCGAGGGGGGGATCGTGGTCGCGAACCCGCTCCAGCGAGGCGAAGTAGTCGCGCATGTCGCCCTCAGGTTCGCCGACGACGACGCTCCCCTCGGCGACGGCGAGGTCGCCGACGAACAGTGCCGGTCGCACCGCTTGGCCGGTGGTTCCGTCGTCGCCGGTCCCGGCACCGTCCTCCGCCCTCGCCACGCCGGCGGCGGGGTCCAGCCGGAAGCAGACGTGGTCGGGCGCGTGGCCGGGCGTCGCGAGGACGGCCAGCGGCGGATCGGTCGGGAGGTCGTCGCCGTCGCCGAACGTCCGGTCGGGCGTGACCCCCGTCGCCTCGCGGAAGCGGTCCGGTGCGTCGGCGTGTGCCCAGACGGTCGCGTCGGCGGCGTAGGCGACGACGCCGTCGGCGTGGTCGCGGTGGGTGTGGGTGACGACGACGTGGTCGGGTCCGCCGGCCGGCAGGGCGGCGTCGAGAGTCTCGGTGCGGTCGGCGGGATCGACGAGTGTCGTCCCGACGACGTAGGCGTTCGTCAGGCCGTCCGGCGACCGGGTCTCGGTCGGCACCGGGACGCGCGTGACGGCGGGGTCCGGGTCGGTGTCCATGCGCCCCGAACGACGACGGGCACGAAAAGCGCGGCGCCGTGACGGGTCGGTCAGCCCCCAACGGTTTTCCGGCGAGTCGTCGAACGCGGCGTATGAGACCGGACCACGACATCGACGCCGACCCGGTCGCCGTTCCGCCGGCGTACCACGACCTGTTCGACGGGACGCACTTCGCCACGTTCGCGACGCTGATGCCGGCGGGGAACCCACACCAGACCGTCGTCTGGATAGACCGCGAGGAGCGGCCGGGTCCCGACCGCGTCCTCGTGAACACGGAGGAGGGCCGACAGAAGGACCGCAACGTCCGCCGTGACCCGCGGGTCGGGGTCGCGATCATCGACCAGTCCGACCCCTACCGCTACGTCTCGGTGCGCGGTCGCGTCGAGGAGGTGACGAAGGAGGGTGCCGAGGACCACGCGGACGAACTCGCCCGCCGGTACATGGACGTGGACGAGTACCCCAGCCGCGACCAGGAGGAGGGAGACCGGGTCATCATCCGCATCGAGCCGCTGCGCGTGACCGGCACCGAGAACTGACTGCCGCCGGCGTCGCACGCCGGGAGTGCGCCCGGGTTCGCCGGGTCACTCCCTGCCGTCGCGGACCGGCCTGACGGCAGGGTCGCGCCACGACCCCATCGGGCCGCCACAGTCGGGGCAGTGGACGCGTACCAGACCGTCGCGTTCGTGCCGGTCCAGGGCCTCGGCGTCGGACTCCGTTCCACAGCGACGGCAGGTGGCCATGGTCGTACGACGGCTCGCGTGGACAAAACGGTTCGCCCGACCCAGTGCCGGCGTTCGGACGGCAGACGCATCCAGTACCGTTTTATTCTGCCCCCGGCTCGTGGGGTGTGTGAAAGGGCGGGAGTGGTATCAGGCCGACGAGGTGGCCGAGGAGTACGAGGACAAGCGCTTCTCCCGCGGCGGCCAGCTCATCGACCGCCGCGAGAAGCGGGCCGTCCTCGACGCTCTCGGCCCGGTCGAGGGCAAGGACGTACTCGAGATCGCCTGCGGGACGGGCCGGTTCACGGTCATGCTGGCCGAGCGAGGAGCCGACGTCGTCGGTCTCGACATCTCGCTGCCGATGCTCCGGCGAGGTCGGCGCAAGGCGACCGCCGCCGACACGAGCGTGAACTGGATGCGCGGCGACGCCGCTCGCCTCCCGTTCCCGGACGACAGCTTCGACGCCGTCCTCGCGATGCGCTTTTTCCACCTCGCGGACACGCCGGCGGCGTTCCTCAGCGAACTCCAGCGGGTGAGTCGCGACCGCGTCGTGTTCGACACGTTCAACAGCGGCTCCACCCGGTCGGTGTACAACTGGCTGTTGCCCATGGGGTCGCGGCTCTACTCCCGCGACGAGGTGGCGGGACTGCTCGCCCGCTCGGACCTCTCGCTCGTCGCCGCCGACCACGACTTCGTCCTGCCGTACGGGCTCTACCGGCAGACGCCGAACGCCCTCGCGGCGCCGCTGCGGACGCTCGACCGTGTCGTCGGTCGTCTCCCCGGCGGCCACCGCCTCGCCTCGGTGTCGTGGTGGCAGGCCACCGTCTCCGGTGGCGCCGAGGGCGACGCGACGACCGACCGGGCGACGGTCACGGACGCGGCGTCGGTGGCGGGCGACGCGCCGCGGGCCACCGAACCGGCCGTGGCCGCCGACGGTCACGGCGACGGGCCGACCGAGGAGAGTGCCGACACCGGGACGCCGGCGGACCCAGACGACGCCGACGCTGGCCCCGGAACCGGGACCGGCGCCGAGGCCGACGACGACTGACGCCGGTCGCGGTCACTCCCGTTCGCCGCCCGCGAGCGGTGCCACGACGCGGGCGGGGTTCCGGTCGAACACGCGACCCAGGGCGTCGCGGGGCACGTCGAGCGTCAGTACCGCCATGACGGCGACGTTCGGGTGGACCGTCGGTGCACTCGACCCGAACAGCACGCGGTCCGGTCGCTCGCGGACGGCCCGTTCGAGGGTGGCGCGGTCCCGCACCGCGCTCGCGTCGAGGTAGCGGTCGTCCGCGTCGAGTGCGGCGACGGCCTGCGACGCGAGGTCGGGGTCGAGCGGTCGGCCGTCGCCCGTGAGGACGGCCGGGAGAGCGGACAGGTGTTCCTCGACGGCCGCCGGCGGGAAGGCCCGGCTACACCCGACGAGGACGGGCAGTCCGGCGTCGGCGAGGGCGTCGAGGACGGCCGCGTCCGGCAGGCCGTCGCTCGCGGGGGCGACGACAAAGCCGGCGAAGCGGTCGCCGTAGGCGTACCGCTCGACGTCCTCGGGCGCGGTGTCGGCGTCGTCGCGGCCGCCAGCGAGGTTGCGGAGTCGGGCTCCCGGCCTCGTTTCGACGTCGCGGGCGCCCCGGAGGCGAGCGAAGGGGACGAACGGCCGCTCGACGGCGTGGCGAGCGACGGCGTTGTTGGCGGCGAGGTAGCCGTCGGCCGCCGCGTACTCGGCACCCGCGAACACGACGGCGCGCACGACGCCCGCCGCCCGGAGCTCGCGCTCCAGTCGTTCCGGGTCGGCGCGGTACCCCGTGCCGTCGTCGGTGGGGTCGAAGCGGACGTGGACGTCCACCACGCGGAAGTCGTGTTCCAGCCCGAGCATCGACCCTTCTACCGCGGGCGCACACTTCGCAGTACTGGTCGGCCGGGTCCCGACGCGATTCTTAAAGGCCCCGTCGGCTCGCCATGTGTGTGGTCAACACGCACCGCAACGTCCGCTGACGAGACCGAAGCGTGAATCTTTATATAGAACCGCTAACGAAGTAACGAACGACAATGGCAGAGCAACAGGGCCGAATGGGTGGCCAGCCGCTGTTCGTACTGAGCGAGGACAGCCAGCGCACCTCCGGAAAGGACGCACAGACGTCGAACATCGCCGCCGGCAAGGCGGTCGCGGAGTCCGTCCGCACCACACTCGGGCCGCGCGGGATGGACAAGATGCTCGTCTCCGACTCGGGCGACGTCGTCATCACGAACGACGGCGCGACCATCCTTGAGGAGATGGACATCGAACACCCGGCGGCACAGATGATAGTCGAGGTCGCCGAGACACAGGAGGACGAGATCGGTGACGGCACGACGACGGCGTCGGTGCTCGCCGGACGCCTCCTCGCACAGGCAGAGGACCTCCTCGAACAGGACGTCCACCCGACGACGGTCGTCGAGGGCTACCACCACGCCGCGGAACTCGCGGGCGACGCCATCGACGACGTCGCACTGGACGTGGACGTGGACGACGACCTCCTCGAACAGGTCGCCGAGTCCTCGATGACGGGCAAGGGCACCGGCGGCATCACCGCCGCGAAACTGGCGACTACCGTCGTCGAGGGCGTCCGCCGCGCCGAGACGAACGGCAGCGTTGACGCCGACCGCATCTCCCTCTCGACGCAGGTCGGCGCCTCCTCCTCCGCGACCGACCTCGTCGAGGGCGTCGTCCTCGACGAGTACCCCGTGGACCCGACGATGGTCCGCGACGTCGCCGACCCGACGATCGCCGTGCTCGACGTCGAGTTCGGCGTCCGCACCGGTGACGTGGACGTCGAGTACGAACTCTCCTCGGTGGACCAGCTGTCGGCCGCGATGGACAGCGAGAACGAGGAACTGCGTGACCTCGTGAACACCTTCGTCGACCTCGGCGTGGACGTCATCTTCACGACCGAGGACATCGAGACTCGCGTCGGCTCGATGCTCGAGGGCGAGGGGATCACCGCCTTCGAGGACGTGGACGACGACGACGCCACGGCCATCGCACAGGCCACCGGCGCCACGCGCGTCGGCACGCTGGAGGACTTCACCGAGGCGGACCTCGGCGGCGCGGGCCGCGTCCACACCGACACCTTCGGCGACGACGACGTCACCTTCGTCGAGGGCGGCGACGCCGCCCAAGCCGTGACTATCTTCGTCCGCGGCGGTACCGAACACGTCGTCAACGAACTGGAGCGGGCGCTCTCGGACGCCGTGGACGTCGTGACCGCCGCCGTGGAGACGGGCGAGGTCGTCCCCGGCGCCGGTGCCAGCGAAATCGCAATCGCGGACCACGTTCGCCGCGAGGCCGCAGGCATCGAGGGCCGCCAGCAGCTGGCCGTCGAGGCCTTCGCCGATGCCGTGGACATCGTGCCGCGCACGCTCGCGGAGAACGCCGGCGAAGACCCCATCGACGCGCTGGTGGACCTGCGCGCCGCCCACGAGGAGACGGGCCGCGCCGGTCTCGTCACCGTTGACGGCGAGACCAGCATCGGCGACCCCGTCGAGGACGGTGTCGTTGACCCTGCCGAGGTGAAGCACGAGGCCGTCGAGTCCGCGACGGAGGCGGCCACGATGATCGCCCGCATCGACGACGTCATCGCCGCCGAGTAACCACGAGCCGACCGGACGATCCGGTCCGCGACCACTCTCTCTGACCGCGACCCGCGGGAATCATCGCGTCGCCGTCTCCCGCGGCGTCGCCGGGTCGCTCTCGACCCCGTTCCAAGCGGCCCTTCGATCCGTCGCCGCCGATCCAGAAATTTCGCCGTAGCGCCCGCATATCGGAGGTATCTCGAAAGATTGAAATTGTGGATACGAACTACGTTCAACCACAATGCCAGAAGAGGCATCACGGACCACGACCACGACCCGTCGCTCCTACGTCGCGGCGCTTGGCGCCGGCGGAGCGCTGGCGCTCGCCGGCTGTACCGGCGGGGGTGGTGGCGAGACGGTAACGATCGGCTCCGACATCCCGTACCGCCCGTTCGAGTACCGCACCGAGGAGGGCGACCTCGTCGGCTTCGACGTCGAGGTCGCGCGGGCGGTCTTCGGCGACCAGCTCGGCATGGAGCCCGAGTTCGAGCAGACCGGCTTCGACGGCATCATCCCGTCGCTGAACAACGGCAACTTCCGGGTGATCATGTCGGCGATGACGATAAACGAGGAGCGCGCCCAGAAGGTGGACTTCTCGGACCC
Source organism: uncultured Halobacteriales archaeon (assembly GCA_964512525.1). Lineage (GTDB taxonomy): Archaea > Halobacteriota > Halobacteria > Halobacteriales > SW-7-71-33 > SW-7-71-33. The sequence goes on along the minus strand of CAZEIO010000036.1, from coordinate 5,661 downwards.
GTACTTCACCGCCTACCAGACCATCGTCACGCTGACGGACAGCGACATCAGCTCCGCCGAAGACCTGGCCGGCACGAGCGTCGGCGTCCAGAAGGGCACCACCGGTGAGGGTGCGGCCGAGCAACTCAAAGAGGACCTCGACGGCGACCTGACGATCCAGAGCTACGACCAGATCACCGGCGCGTTCGACGCCCTGCTGAACAACCAGGTCGCGGCCGTCATCAACGACAACACGGTCAACGCCGAGTTCGCCAACAACAACGACAACGTCCGCTTCGTTGAGGGCGAGGGCGAGGCCGCCGAACAGGGCGGCGACGCCCCGCCCTATCTCACCCTGACGGTCGAGGAGTACGGCATCGCCTTCCGCCAGGACGACGACGAGTTCCGCCAGGACGTCAACGAGGCCCTCGCGGCGATCATGGACGACGGCACGTACGACGAGATCTACGACAAGTACTTCAGCGGCTGACTCGGCCAGCCCGCGGTACTTTCTTAACTGCCGCGTCGGTGGATATCCCTGTTCATGGCAGACGCGTACGGCGAGTCATCACCAGACGACACCGGTGAGGGCAGCGTACTGATGCGGGACGACCTGTTCCGCCGACTCGGGGAACTGCTGTCGATCGGCTTCCTGCTGGCCGTGATCGCTGCCGTCGGTGCCATCATGCTCAGCCAGGTGGACTACGACCTCCTCGAGACGGTGTTCCCGCGGTTCGTGGAAGCGTTCTGGCTGGTCGTTCGCATCGTCGCCGTCTCCAGCGTCCTCTCGGTGACGCTCGGGGTCCTCGTCGGACTCGGTCGCATCTCGAACTCCCCGATCACGGGTCGCGTCGCGAAGGGCTACGTCGACTTCTTCCGCGGGACGCCGCTTCTGTTCCAGCTGTTCGTCATCTTCTTCGGCGTTCCCCGACTGTGGGCCACGGGCGAGTTTCCCATCGCGAACTGGGAGATTCCCGCGGCGGTCATCGGACTGACGCTGAACCACGGCGCCTACGTCGGCGAGGCCATCCGGGGCGGGATCGACGCCGTCCCGAACGGCCAGATGGAGGCGGCCCGGTCGCTGGGCATGTCCCGCGTGATGGCCCTGCGGGAGGTGGTGCTCCCGCAGGCGTGGCGCAACGCCCTCGCCGCCATCGGCAACGACCAGATAATCCTCGTGAAGGACACCTCGCTGCTGACGGTGATCGCCGTCCCCGAGATAATGAGCGTCTTCCGCAACGTCAACTCGACGACGTTCGACCCGTGGACGCCGCTCGTCTGGGTCTGTCTGTTCTACCTCGCCATCACGCTCTCGATGAGCCAACTGGTGAACGCCCTCGAGCGACGGGCGGACCCGACCGGCGAGACGCTCGGCGGCGCCCTCAGCGGGCGGTTCTCCCGGGGGGGTGAGGCCTGATGGCCCGCTCCGAGAGCGCCTCCGGCCGTCGGCAGGGCTCGCTCGTCGAGTTCGACGGCGTGGACAAGTTCTTCGGCGAAACGCACGTCCTCAAGGACGTGGACCTCGCGGTCGAGGAGCGAGAGGTGGTCGTCGTCATCGGCCCGTCGGGGTCGGGCAAGTCCACGCTGTTGCGGTGTGCCAACCGCCTCGAGGAGATCCAGGGCGGCGAGGTGCGGATCGGCGGCGACCCCATCTCCGCGGCCGACGCCGACGTCAACAGCATTCGCCAGCGGGTCGGGATGGTGTTCCAGTCGTTCAACCTCTTCCCGCACATGACCGCCCGCGATAACGTCGCCGTCGGTCCGCGAGAGGTACAGGGCCAGTCGGAGGCGGCGGCCACCGACCGGGCAGAGGAACTGCTCGACCGCGTCGGCATCGGCGACCAGGCGGACTCGTACCCGGAGGAACTGTCCGGCGGCCAGCAACAGCGGGTGGCGATCGCCCGGGCGCTGGCGATGGACCCCGAGGTGATGCTGTTCGACGAGGTCACCAGCGCCCTCGACCCGGAACTCGTCGGCGAGGTCCTCGACGTGATGCGCGACCTCGCCGCCGAGGGGATGACGATGCTCGTCGTCACCCACGAGATGGGCTTCGCCCGCGAGGTCGGTGACCGCATCGTCCTGATGTCCGAGGGTCGCATCGTCGAACAGGGGCCACCGGAGTCTTTCTTCGAGAACCCCAGCACCGAACGGGGCCAGCGCTTCCTCTCGCGACTGCTGTAGGCGGCTCCACGCGCGGTCGGTGTCACCACCTGCGACGGGGTCGTCGCTGCCTCACTCCCGCCCGAGGAGGGCGTGCAGTCGGTCGGCGCTCGTCTCGACGTAGCCGGCGTCCCACGTGACTATCTCCATCGTCAGCGAGGGTGCCCACTCGCCCGCCAGGACGGGGGCCAGTATCGTCTCGAAGTCCACGGTCCCGGCGCCGAAGGGGAGGTGTTCGTCGCCCGCCCGCCACGTGTCGCCCGACGCACGGGTGTCGTTCAGGTGAACGTGTGCGACGCGCTCCGGGTGGTCGCGGACGAGGCCGACGACCTCGGACTCGGTCCAGCCGTCGAGGACCGCGTGCCCGGTGTCGAGGGTGAGCGAGACGTCGGTCGCGGCGATCAGGCGCTCGAACTCGTCGATGCCGACCGTGGCGTCCGGCAGGTTCTCGACGCAGACCTCGACGCCGTGTGCGCGACCGCGTGCCGCGGCGGCCGCGGCGCTCTCGACCAGCAGCTCCATCGCCGCGTCGTGGTCGAAGTTCGCCATCTGCGTCGCGGACTGGTCGAGGTGGAGAACCGCTCGCTCGCAGTCCATCGCCGCCAGCGGTTCGAGGTAGTCGTCGAGGGCGGCGACGGTGGCCTCGCGCACCGCCGGGACCGGCGACCCGAAGTCCATCGGAAAGGGGAGGTGTGCGGTCAGGTCGAGACCGCGGTCGTCGAGAGCGCCCCGGACCCGCGCGGGGTCCGCGAGGAAGCCCTCGCGCCACGGGTCGCCCTCGGCGAATATCTCGACGTGGTCGAGACCGAAGCGGTCGGCGTACTCCAGTGCCAGTTGCGCGTCCATGCCGGGTGCGGGCAGGAAGCCCGTCGAAACGCCGTCCATGGTGTGCCGTCTCGTCGGCCCCCGAAAGACGTGTCCATCCGCTCTCGGGACCGTCGTCGGTCAGTCCCCGCCGTCGTCGGCCAGTTCCAGCGTCACCCGGTCGCCGGCCGCGAGGTCGAAGGCGTCGTCGCCCCGCCCGCGGTTCACGTCGAGTTCGACGTTGCCGTGACTGCCGACGGTCGCGAGGCGGTCGCCGGCCGGGACGCGGGCGAAGGCCTCGACGACGGGCACCGTGTGGGCGCCGGTGGCCCCCTCGCCGCGGACGACGACGCGGTCCGCGTCGGCGAGGAACGACCCCGGCACGTTCGTTATCAGGTTGCCGAAGCCGTCAACGACGAGGACCTCGCCCCGCGCGCGGTCACCCTCGACGGACGCCGCCGGCAGGCGCAGGTCCTCGTACTCCGCGACCGGTTCGCAGAGACCGGCCGCACGCAGCGTCTCGACGCCCTCGTCGTGGACGAGTGCGGCCGCCGGCGCGAACACGTCGCGGCCGTGGAAGGTCGAGGAGCGGGCGTCGGCGTCCGCGAGGCGGAAGACCTCGACGTCCGGGTCGCCGGCCGCCGTCGCGTCGTCGGCGTCGTCCCGGGCGCGGCGGTAGAGGGCGGGGTCCGGCGGTCCGCCGTCGGCGAGTCGCCGGGCCGCCGGCAGGAGGGTGCCGTTATCGGGGCCGACGAGGTGGTGGTCGCCGGCTCGGACGACCAGAGCGGCCCGTTCCGTGCCGACGCCGGGGTCCACGACCGCGAGGTGGACCGCGGGCGGGAACCACGGCAGCGTCTCGCGGAGCCAGAACGCCGCCGCGCGAACGTCCTGCCGCGGGAGGTCGTGGGTCACGTCAACGAGCCGTGCGGTGGTCTGCCGGAGGAGGACGCCCCGCATCGCCGCGGGATAGGG
>CAZEIO010000036.1:0-1646 GCA_964512525.1 uncultured Halobacteriales archaeon | reverse complement strand
TCGCGCAGTCGCTGGACGCCGCCGACGTCCTCGACGACGCCGACGACGGGATCGGGCACGAGCGGTCGCCAGTCGCCATCCTCGCGCATTAGGCGACGGATGCGCGTCCCCTCGTAGCGGTCTCGGTCGAACGTGGGGAAGGTCCCCACCTCGACGCCGGCCTCGCGGAAGAGGCGGACGACGAGTGGGTTGTGCGAGTACACGACGGAGAAGTCGGGACAGAGCGAGCGAACGTGGTTCACCCAGACGGCGTTGCGGTCCACGTCCCGCAGGGGAACGGGGTGAACCGGGGCGTCGAGGTCGGCGGCCGCGGCCGTCCGCAGGACCATCTCCACGCGTTCGCCGCCGGTGAAGGGGTCGTTGAGGTCGTGCGAGCGGCCGGCGCTCCCGACCACGACCACCAGTTCCTCGACCTCGTCCGTGACGACCTCCAGTACCTTCCGGTGGCCGTCGTGCAGCGGCTGAAACCGACCGACGAAGAGGCCGCGGTCGCGGTCCGGTGTCATACTCCCCCGTCGGCGAGGGGCGGAATAAGCGTTCGGACGGCAGTCCACTGCCGGCTGAGGACCCTGCCTTACAGTCTCGTCCGTCGCCGGTGCTCGCCACCACCCTCGCTCCCCGCGAGCGTCGTCGTCGGGTGTTCCACACCGGCCGTCGCCACCGAGGCCGGTCGAGAGTACCCCGGAGGCGCGTACGCGTCCGCTCGCGCGGCCGAGCCGGCGTTCCGCGAGTTCCTTTAAGTGATCGGTGGTCTCGGTCGTCGGGCTAATACCGGTTCTGAGGGCCTGAAACGCCGATATATGGTCAGGTGGCGGTCACGCCGACCGGGAGAAGATATATCAAGGGCTGCCCCTTTCGTCCGGTAGCGATACGCCCCAATGAGCAACGACAGCACGGACGACAGCGCCGCCCCGAACGACGGCGACCGCGACCGCGAGGGTCCCGAGGAACGGGACCCCTTCGAGGGGTTCGACGACGCTTTCGGTGAGGACGTCGGCGAGGCCCCCGGTCCGGAGACGGACCCCGATCTCGGGAGTTCCGTCGAGACGGAGGCGGAGATCGACGAAGAGGCCGCCGAGGACGACCTGCTGGGGGGACTCCAGATCGACAGCACCGCGGAGATAGAGGTACCCGACCGCCTCGTTGACCAGGTGATCGGTCAGGACGAGGCCCGTGATATCGTCAAGAAGGCTGCGAAGCAGCGTCGCCACGTGATGATGATCGGCTCGCCCGGCACGGGCAAGTCGATGCTGGCGAAGGCGATGTCGGAACTCCTGCCGAAGGAGGAACTCCAAGACGTTCTCGTTTACCACAACCCCGACGACGGCAACGAACCGAAGGTGCGGACGGTGCCGTCGGGCAAGGGCGAACAGATCATCGAGGCCCACAAGGAGGAAGCCCGCAAGCGCAACCAGATGCGCTCGTTCCTGATGTGGATCATCATCGTGATCATCGCGGGCTACGCGCTCATCAGCGACCGCCTCCTCCTCGGTCTGGTCGCGGGCGTGCTCATCTACATCGCCTTCCGCTACTCCTCGCGCGGTTCGGACGCGATGATTCCGAACCTCATCGTGAACACCGCCGACCAGACGTCGGCGCCGTTTGAGGACGCCACCGGTGCCCACGCCGGGGCGCTGCTGGGCGAC
>CAZEIO010000035.1:0-13778 GCA_964512525.1 uncultured Halobacteriales archaeon | reverse complement strand
TGGCCGCGCTCGTGGACCCGAGCGTCTCGTCCACCTCGGCCTCGCCGACGCGGTCGACGAGCGCGTCGAGGACCTCCTCGCGACGGCCGGGGAGGAACTTGATGGACCCGACGACGAGGTGGCCACCGCCGGAGACGCCGCCGCCGACGACCTCATCCTCGAGGTCGGTGACCATCGAGGGGATGTCGAGCCGGACGCCGTCCGAGCGGAGGACGGCGAAGTCCGGACCGATCCCGACGGTGATGACGGGGTCGCCCGTCTCCTCGACGCGACGGTCGTGGACCGCACCCGTCGTACTGCCCGGCGCTGGGTAGGTGAACCGGCGGGCGTGTTCCTCGACGTCGAGGCGGTAGAGGTAGGCGCCGTTGTCGAGTCGCTCGACGTCCACGTGCGGCTCGACGGCCGCGAGCTGTTCCTCGACTGCCGTCCGCGAGGCGTCAGCCAGGTGGCCGACCAGTCGTTCGTGGCGGTCGTCGTCGTCGCCGAGGCCGAGGACGTCGTCCACGAACCCGCGTCCGGCGCTGTACCGGAGGTGGTAGGCGGCGTAGTCGAGTGCCTCGCTGATGTCCCGGAGGTCCTGGTCGTCGTAACCCTCGGCCTCGGCCAGCGCGGCGTAGTCCGCCATCGCACTCGCCTCCGACCGGTCGGCGACGCCGCCGACGGCGGGAACGTGCCGCACGCTCTCGGTGATGTCGGGGTGAACCATCCGGGCGATTTCGACGCCCAGCATCCCCGTCGTGACGGCGTAGTCCTCGCCGTAGAGGTAGGGGTTGAGGTGGGCCTCGAGGTGGGGTTCGACGGCCTCGGGGTCGGGGTGGTGGTGGTCCACGGCGACGATGGGCACGTCGTACTCGCCGAGTGCCTCGTAGGAGGGGACGTCCTCGGCGGTCGAGCCGTTGTCGAGCATCACCACCAGCGGGAGGCGGTGGCCGTGGCGGTCGCGGTCGCCGAGCGCGAAGTTCAGGTCGCGGACGCCGTCTTCCATCTCGTAGAACGGCGCCTTCGTCGGCAGGCGCTTGACCATGTGCCGGGGAGCCTCGGGGTCCTCGTACACCGTCCCGGCGAACGCCCGGACGGCCCGTTCGAGGGGGACGGCCGCACACATACCGTCGCCGTCGGCGTGGTGGCGCATCCGCACCGGCCGACCGGTGAGGACGGCCTCGCGGACGATGCGGGCGACGGTCCCGAGGTCACCGTACATCTTCTCGAGTGCGTCCCACTCGACCAGTGGGTCCACGTCGGCGGGTGCCGCACGCTCTGCGACCGCGGTCTCCAGGCGATCCGCGAGGTCGTCGGCGTCGTCGCCGTCGAGGGTCTCGACGTCGTCGGTCTCCACCTGGACGGCGCCGTTTCGCTGTTCGACGGTGCCGGCCACGCGGACGAGGTCGCCGACGGCGACGTCGGGGTAGGCACGGACGCCGGCGGCCTCGAAGGCCGCACACGGCACGACACCATCCGTGTCTCGCACCTGGAAGATGGTCGGCCCGCCGGTCTGGTTCGCCTGGACGACCTCTCCCTCGATGCGGACGTCTTCGCCGACGAGGGCGTCGAGGTCGCCGGTGGTCGCGACGGGACCGGACTCGCTCGCGGCGTGGTCGTGGTCGCGGTCGTCGGCAGACTCGCTCTCGTGGTTCTCGATCGGTACCTCGTCGAGATCGACATCGACGGGTGTGAAGGCGACGTCGCCGTTGTCGCGGACGTGTTCGAGTTCGACGGCGAGTTCGTCGCCGACGGCGTACTCCTGGCTCAGCGAGGACTCGTGGACGAGCCCGGAGACGGACTCGCTCACGTCCACGAAGACGCCGTAGTCGACGACGCCGTTGACGCGGGCGCGGTAGAACCGACCGGCCTCGAGGTCGTCCACGGTCGCTCCCGACGGGAGGTCCTCGACCGGGGGCGGCCCGCGGCCACTCGTATCACTCATGCTTGGATTGACTCGACCGGTGGGTTTAACGGCTTTCCTTCGGCGGTCTCTCGCCGCCGCGTCCGTCGGTCCGGAACGTTTACCCTCGGGAGGGTCTGACTGCAGGTATGGGACTACTCCGGGGACTCTTCAGTCGCCGGGAGGTGGTCGGCATCGCCGCCGACGCCCTCGAGTTCGCTCTCGAGGCCTCGGAGGACGCACACCCGAACGAGTACATGGGCTTTCTCCGGGGGACGCCGACGGAGAAACTCGACACTGACCGCGACCTCCCCCGCGGCTACGTCGTGACCGACGTCCTCGTGATCCCGGGCACGACGTCGAGTCCGACGAGCGCGACCGTCCGCGAAAACATGGTGCCAAACGACATGCGGACGCTCGGGTCGATACACTCGCACCCGAACGGCGTTCTTCGCCCCAGTGACGAGGACCTCGCGACGTTCGGGTCTGGCACCGTCCACGTCATCGTCGGCGCACCGTACCGCCGGTCGGACTGGCGTGCCTTCGACAACCAGGGCGACCCCCGCTCGCTGGAGGTTCTCGACGTCCCTCTCCCCGACCCCGAGGACTTCTTCCACTTCACGCAGGCCGACATCGACGAGGAGTACGGACGATGACCGGGGACGACGCGACGGACTGGGCCGACGCCGGCCCCGGCGACGACCCGGACGACACCACCGTCGTCGCGCAGGGCACCTTCGACATCCTCCACCCCGGCCACGTCCACTACCTCCGTGACGCGGCCGCCGCCGGCGACCACCTCACTGTCATCGTCGCCCGTGCGGTCAACGTCACCCACAAGGACCCGCCGGTGATCCCGGGCGAACAGCGTCGCCGGATGGTCGCCGCGCTCTCGCCGGTGGACCGCGCTGTCCTCGGTCACCCCGAGGACATCTTCGTCCCCGTCGAGCGCATCGACCCCGACGTGCTGATGCTCGGCTTCGACCAGCACCACGACGAGACTGCCATCGCCGGCGAACTCGCGACCCGTGGCATCGACTGCGAGGTGCGGCGGGCCTCCGAGCGCCCCGCCCGGGAGGGCGAACTCACCTCGACCAGTGCCATCGTCGAACGGATCCTCCACGAGCGCGACGACCGAGCCGAGCGTGGCGACTGAGCCGAGCGTGGCGACTCTCGCGGCGGTGAACACCCCGTCACCCCCAGTAACACGGGATGTCGCCGCCGAGCGCTCTCCGCGACGGGAAGCTAAAAGACCCCCCGGCCACTCCGACGAGGTACGGAATGCACGGACGCACGCTCGCGACGACGGAACAGATACTCGCGGTCGTCAGCCCGGACGCTGACGGCGTCGACGACGCACTGGCGACGTGGGCCGCGGACCACGATCTGGACTACGGGTCGGTCAACGTCGGCGAGGACGTCGGCGACCTCCACACGCCGGACAGCACCACCCTCGGCGTCGCCATCGGCGGCGACGGCACCTTCCTCGAGGGCGTCAAGCAGTTCGCCCCCCGGGAGATACCCGTCCTCGGGATCAACACCGGGACGCTCGCCTTCCTCACTCGCGTCTCTCCGGAGGACATGCAGGACGCGCTGACCGAGGTCATCCGCGGCCGCTCGCAGGTCGCCCAGCGCCAGCAGTTCGAGGCCAGCGTTGACGACAAACTCGACGCCGTCGGCATCAACGACGTCATCATCCAGGCCCAGCCGCCGGAGAGTCCGACCGACCGGAAGATCTGCCGCCTGCACGCCTTCGTCGACGGCGAGTACGTCGGCCAGTACGACGGCAACGGTCTCATCGTCTCCACGCCCACCGGCTCGACCGGTATCTCTCTCTCGGCCAACGGGCCCATCCACTACCCCGAGGACAACTTCACGCTGCAGCTGGTCCCGCTCGACACGCACCGGATGGGTGCCCGCCCGGTCGTCGTGGGTGCCGACTCCGAGATAACGATCGTTCCCGAGGACGAGGTCGAGTTGCTCGTCGACGGTGGACGCGCCCACGCCACGCTCTCCGACGACGACGTCGTCCACGTCTCCGGGAGCGCCTTCGCCGAACTCGTCCGCACCACCTACGACGACGAGTTCTTCGCCTCCATCGCGGAGAAACTCGGCTGGGGTATCCGCGAAGACAGCGACGACGTCGGTCCGACCGACCGACTGGGCAGCGAGCCGCCGGAACCGGACTTCCTCGAGCGGACGCGACAGATCGCGATGGAGGCGGCCGAGAGCGCCGGCGAGACGACCCGGGCGCTGCACGGCCGGGTTGAGTCGGTCGAGGTCAAGTCGAACAAGGCAGACATCGTCACCGAGGCCGACTACCGAGCCGAGCGCATCATCACCACCGTCATCGAGAACGAGTTCCCAACCCACAACATCCGCTCGGAGGAAGACGTCCAGCGCGAACACGACTCGGACTACACCTGGCTCGTCGATCCGCTCGACGGCACCGGCAACTTCGCCCACGGCAACCCCAACTACGCCATCTCTATCGGTCTCCTCGACGGCGAGGAACCGGTGATGGGCGTCGTGTACGCCCCCGAGACCGACGAGATGTTCTCCGCCATCGCCGGCCGGGAGGCCTACGAGAACGGCACCGTCATCTCCACGACGGACCGCGACCGCCTCGACGAGTCGATGCTGCTGTCGGGCTACGACCCGGACGGTACCTTCCTCACCCAGTTCTACCAGGCGACCCGCGGCGTCCGCCGTCTCGGGGCCGCCGCGCTGAACCTCTGTTATCTCGCGAGCGGGTCGGCCGACGCCGTCTGGGAGTACGACACCTACCCGTGGGACGTGGCCGCCGGTCTCGTCATTGCTCGCGCCGCCGGCGCCCGCATCACGAGCGCCGACGGCTCCGACTACGACCTCCGCCTCGACGAGGACGACCGTCGCGCCGAACTGCTCGGCACCAACGGCGTCGTCCACGACGACATCATCGGCCACATGAAGGCCGCCGAACTCGACCTCGCCACCGGCGCGACCGACGACTGACGACGCCCCCCGTCTCCTCGCCGCCGGTCCGACTACACGACCCCGAACCAGACGGCCAGCCCCGCGACCACGAGACCGAGACCGGCGACCAGCGCCACCGCGGCACCGGTCAGCGTTACCGACCCGTCGGGCAACTCGTCGAACGGCGTCGTCGAGACCCGGAGTGGCGTGTCCGCGTCGGGTTCGAGGGCGACGCGGTCGGGGCCGGCGTCGCGCCGCTCGCGTACCAGCCCGAGGACGCTCACCTCGTCGCCTGCCGACACGACGCCCTCGGCGTACTCGCGGGCCACCTCGTCGGGGTCCGTCAGCGTCATCGGCTCGACGGAGAGTCCGTTGGTGGTCTCCAGGAAGCGACGGACGCGAGGCGGCGGGGCCTCTCCCTCGGCCGTTCGCAGTCGCTCGCCGAACTCGTCGAGTGACACCTCGATACCCTCGGCCGCGACGTCGGCCGGGAGCGCCCCCGCCGGCGAGAGGAGTTCGCCCGACTCGTCGCCGAAGACCCGCGTTCGCTCGCCCGTGTCGACGAGGAGCCGGCCCGAGTCGTCGGTCAGGTAGAACGGGACGCTCGTGACCCCCCGGACGGTCCGCCCCTGCTGTCGGCCACGGTCGTACTCCTCGTGGATGATCCAGGCGGCGAGGACCGTCTCGGCCTCGCCGGTCACCGGCGAGTCGAAGGCGTCCGCCGCGGGGACCACTGTCCCGCGGACCCGGACCGGTCCGGTCGCTCGGACGTCGCCCGGGTCGGTCCGCGGTACGTTCCCGGCCACCGTCGCGAGCGTGCGCCTCGCCGCGCCCCGGTAGAGTCCCAGGACGCCGACCGCCACGAGTATCGCACCGAGACCGAGGGCGACCTCCGTGACCGTCCGGACGATTCCCTCCGGTGGCATCGGCTCAACCGTCGTCGCGAAGTCGGGTAACGATGTCGCGCCCCACCGTCCACGGGTCCGGCTCCTCGACGACGACGGCGTCGCCGACCGCGATCCGACCCGGTTCGACCACGTCGGCACAGATGCCGCCGTGCCCGCTGAGTGCCCTCGCGACGCCGTCCTCGCCGGCCACCTCCTCGACGTGGGCACACGGCGGTCGCGGCCGGGTGCCCCGGAGGACGGCGTCGCCGGCCCGGAACGTCGCGCCGAGGAGCGTTCCGAGGTCCAGTCTCTCGACGACGAGGTTGCGGCGGTGCCGGCCGTCCGAGAGGTCGATGTCGTACTCCTCGCGGATGGCGGCGATGGCACCCGCGTCCACCAGCGTTACCTCGCAGACGTCGTACGGCGAGTAGTGACCCGTTCCCCGGCGGTAGCGGTCGCCCTCGAGGCCGCCCTCGACGGCCCGGACGGCCTCGTGTGACTCCATCGGCGCTGACCCCTCCGGCGCGGTGAACGCGGCCGTGACGGTGCCACCGGCGTCGCGGTCGGCCGACCGTCCAATCCCCGGTCGGTCGCCGTCGAGGAGGGCGTCGTCCGCGTCGCCGACGGACTCGTGACCGGTCGGGTCGGCGTCCTCAGCCATCGTCGTACGTGGACTCGCCGGCGAGGACGCGGTACGACGCGAGCGTCCCGCGCATCGCCTCGTCGCCGTCGCCGGCCCTCGACTGGCGGCCGTAGTCCTGCCACGCCGCGCTCTCGTCGCCGGGGGCGGCCGCGTAACTGTACATCCGGTACTCGTCGTCGGTCTCGAGGACCACCTCGACGACGTCGCCGTCCTCGGCACCGAGACTCGCCCGGACGGCGTCGTCGTGGTCCATCACGTGTACCGCCCGCACCTCGCCATCACACAGGTCCGCGGCCTCGCTCTCGGTCAGCGGGCGGTCCGGCCACCCCTCGACCGGCGCTGGGTCGTCCATACCGGCGTCGGGACGGCCGCGAACTTGAGGCTGTGGTCGCCGCCCCGCCCCGCTCCGTCCGACCCGTACCCGTAGAACTAATCCGGAGGCCGGCGATCCGCGGCCGTGACCGACCCCAGCATCGTCACCGACCTGACCGCCTCGTACCTCGACTCGATCCGCCCGCCGGCAGACGACCTCGTCCGCGAGATGGAGGCCCACGCCGACCGCGACGGGATTCCGATAGCCGCCCGGGAGGTCGCCACGCTCCAGCGTCTCCTCGCGCTGGCGACCGACGCCGACCGCGCCCTGGAGTTCGGCACTGCCATCGGCTACTCCACGATACAGGTCGCCCGCACCGGCTGTCACGTCGTCACGACCGAGGTGGACGACGACCGCATCGCGGCCGCCCGGGAGTACGCCGAACGCGACGGCGTCGCCGACCGCATCACCATCCACGAGCGGCCGGCGCTGGTGGCACTCGACGCCATCGAGGGGCCGTTCGACCTCGTCTTCCTCGACGCCGTCAAGACCGAGTACCCCGACTACCTCCGGCGGTCGCTGCCGATGCTCCGCGAGGGCGGCCTCGTCGTCGTGGACAACGCCCTGTGGAGCGGCGAGGTGGCCCGCGCCCACGCCGAGGGCGACCCGGCCGACGACGCGACGGAGACGTTCCTCTCGTTCAACGAGGCGTTCGTCGCGCACGACGAACTCGAGGCCGTGATGACGCCACTCGGCGACGGCACCGGCATCGGCGTGAAGCGAGCGGCGTCGGCCGAGTAGTCCCCACGACGGACCCGGACCGCGCCCTACACCGGGTAGTCGGCGACGCGCTCCCAGACCAGGTCTTCCCGGTCGGGCAGGTCGCGGAACCAGCCGACGGCGTCTATCTCGCCCGGTTCCGGCCGGAGGTCGCCGCCGACGGGGGCGGCGTGGAAGACGGCCCCCAGCGAGTACTCCTCGGGGAGGTCCTCGCGCACCCGGTGGCCGTCGTCGGTTCGCTCGGCGACGGTCATCTCGGCGATGCGCACCTCGAGAGCGCCCGTCAGCGACACCCGGAGGCCGGTCTCCTCGCGGGTCTCTCGTTTCGCCGTCTCGGCGAGCGTCTCCCCCGGCTCTCTGGTACCGCCCGGCGGGGTCCATCCGTCGTCGTCGCTCGGTCTGACGAGGAGTGCGGCGCCGTCCCGGCGCGGCCACGTCGCCGCGTAGCGGTAGAGAGTCTCCGGCGACGACGCCACGGAGTCGTAGTGGCGGGCGGCGATTCGCTCGCGCTCGCCGACCACCCGCACGTCGCCGTACTCGGCTCGAAGGTCGGCGACGAGTTGCTCCGCCGGGTCCGGAGCCGCGGCGAGGAGCCGCCCGGGGTCCACGAACTCGCTGTGGAGGACCATCGGGTGGACCGTCGGTCGGTCCCGAAAAACGACTGTCGGTTCCGGCCGTCAGAGGAAGCCGCCCTCGACGAGGCGGTCCACGCCCTCGCGCAGTCGCTCGCGGCTGGCCGCGTAGGAGATCCGGACGTATCCGGGGGCGTTGAACGCCGACCCCGGGACGGTCGCGACGCTGACCTCGTCGATGGCGTCCATCGCCCACGACTGGTCGTCGTCGGCGACGGGCACGAGGAGGTAGAATGCGCCCGCCGGTGCCGACACCGAGACGCCGTTGTCGGCGAGGAGGTCCACCACGAGGTCGCGGCGCTCGCGAAAGTCGGCGACCATCTCCTCGACGACGTCGTCGGCCTCCTCGAGGGCGGTGACGCCGGCGTGCTGGACGAAGTTCGCGGCACAGGTGACGGTGTGTGACTGTATCTTGCCGGCCTCGCCCACCAGCGGTTCGGGCGCGGCGAGGTAGCCCAGCCGCCAGCCAGTCATCGCGTAGGCCTTCGAGAACCCGTTGATCGTGACGGTGCGGTCGCCCATGCCGTCGAGACTGCCGAGAGACCGCGACTCGACGCCGTAGGTCACCTCGTCGTATATCTCGTCGCTGACGACGGCCACGTCGTGTTCGACCGCGAGGTCGCGGACGCCCGCGAGGGCGGCGTCGGTGTACACCGCGCCGGTCGGGTTGTTCGGCGCGTTGAGTACGATCAGTTCGGTGGCGTCGGTGACGACGTCCTCGAGGTCGTCGAGTGCGGGCTCGAGTTGGAAGTCGTGTGGAGTGGTGTCAACGCGGACGGCCGACCCGCCGGCGAGGTTCACCATCGCCTCGTAGGAGACCCACGCGGGGTCGATCAGTACCACCTCGTCGCCCGGTTCGACGAGGGCGTGGACCGTCTCGTAGAGGGCGTGTTTGCCTCCCGGCGTGACGATCACCTCGTCGGGGTCGTGTTCGACGCCGCGGTCGGCCAGGTCGGCGACGATGGCCTCCCGGAGCGACCTGATGCCCTGTGACGGGGTGTAGGTGGTGTGGCCGGCGTCGATGGCCGCCTTTCCGGCCTCGCGGACGACCGCCGGCGTGTCGAAGTCCGGTTCGCCGACGCTGAGGTCAACGACGTCCGCGCCCTCGGCCTCCTTGGCGGCCGCCTGCTTCGAGACGGCGATGGTGGCGCTCTCCTCGACGCGGTTCACGCGGTCGGTGAACTCCCAGTTCATCGGTCGCCACCTCCGGCCGGGTCCGGCACCGGTCCGGGCCGTCGCCCGCCGTCGGTCGCCGCCCGGCCGCCGTCCGTGGCCGCCGGCAGTCCGTCGAGGAGGTCGAGTGCGCCTCTGACGGCCTCGGTCGCCTTGTCCACCCGGGCGCGGGCCTCGTCGCCGCTCATCCCGGGACCGGCGATGCCGAGGGTGACGGGCAGGTCGCGGTCGAGGCTCACCTCCGTCAGCGCCCGCGCGGCGGCGTGGCCGATCACCTGGTCGTGGTCCGTGTCGCCGCTGACGATGGCGCCGAGGGTGACGACGGCGTGGACGTCCTCGCGGCGGGCGAGGCGGTCCGCCGCGAGCGGCGCGTCGTAGGCCCCGGGGACGCGCACGGTCTCCACGACCTCCGCGCCCGCCTCGGCTGCCGTCTCGCGGGCGCGGTCCGCCATCTCGTCCGCGATGTCACCGTAGTACTCCGCGACGACGAGTCCCAGTCCGGTCATACTGCCTCCGACCGCCCGGCCGACCAAATGCCTACCGCTCGCCGACGGTCGGCGGTCGCTCGTCGTCCCCTCCGGATTCGTCGCATCCGCGGGACCGTCAGAGACTCCGCGCCGCGCCGTCGTCGGTCTCGCCGGTCTCGTTCAGGAGGTACCACGCGACGAGGCCGCCGAGTGCCGCGAGGACGACGTTCCAGACGACCGCCGCGAGGAGTGCGGCGACGAGGACCCCGCCGAACAGTCCCGCGGCGCCCGGCGGTCCGGCTCCGCCGATGCCGACGCCGAGGAGGCTCCCGAAGACGAACACGGCAAGCAGGACGAACGGGACCGTCGCGATGGCCCCGGAGATGGCGCCGACGCGGACGCCGTCTCGCCGGTCGCCACGCTGGAGGTAGGCGGCGACTCCCCCGCCGATGACCGGGGAGATGCCGACGAACGAGAGCACCACGGTCACCACCGCGCCGACGACGGCGTTCAGTAGCGTGTCGCCCTTGCCCATGACCACGGGTAGGCGCGCCGCCACTGAAGAACCTGATCCCCGGACACGCGTCGGCAGTCGTCACCCCGGTCGCGTCGGACCGCCGCCGTCGCCGCCGAGCGGACGCTTTTTGCCCCCGCCGCTCCCCTGCCGACCCGTGACCGACTCCACCGAGACCGCGGGGGAAACGGCGGCGGCGACGCTGGGCGTCGTCGGCGGCGGGCAGCTCGGGCGGATGCTGGCCGAGGCCGCCGCGCCGCTGGGCGTCGAGACCGTCGTCCTCGACCCGACGCCACGCTGTCCCGCCTCGACCGTCGCCCGCGACCAGATCGTCGCCGACTTCGACGACCCCGACGGTGTCCGGCGACTCGCCGACCGCGCGGACGCTCTCACGCTCGAGATAGAACTCGCCGGTCCCGCGGCGCTGCGCGACGCCGCCGACGCCGCCGGCGTCCCCGTCCACCCCGACCCGGCGACGCTCGAACTGATCCGCGACAAACTCGTCCAGAAGCGCCACCTCCGGGACGTCGGCGTGCCGGTGCCCGAGTTCCGTGCCGTCGCCGACGAGGCCGACCTCCGGACGGCCCTCGACGACCTCGGCACGCCGGCGATGCTGAAGGCCCGCACCGGCGGGTACGACGGCCGCGGCAACGTGCCGGTGCCGACGGCCCCGGAGGCCGGGGCGGCCCTCGACGCGGTCGCCGGTCCGGCGATGGTCGAGGAACACGTGGCCTTCGACCGCGAACTGTCCGTGATGGTCGTCCGTGGTCCCGACGGGCTGCGGGCGTTCCCCCCGGCCGAGAACGTCCACCGGGACGAGATTCTCCGCGCGAGTGTCTCGCCGGCCCGGACCGACCGGGCGGTCCTGGAGCGGGCCGACGCGGTGGCCCGCGAGACGGTCCGGGCACTCGACGGCCGCGGCGCCTTCGGCGTCGAACTGTTCGA
Organism: uncultured Halobacteriales archaeon; assembly: GCA_964512525.1. Taxonomy (GTDB): domain Archaea; phylum Halobacteriota; class Halobacteria; order Halobacteriales; family SW-7-71-33; genus SW-7-71-33. The sequence goes on along the minus strand of CAZEIO010000035.1, from coordinate 2,587 downwards.
GACCGACGGCCGCATCCTCGTGAACGAGGTCGCACCGCGGCCACACAACTCCGGGCACTGGACCATCGAGGGAGCGGAACTGTCGCAGTTCGAGGCCCACGTCCGGGCCGTCCTCGGGTGGCCGTTGCCGGCGGGGTCGCTCGACCGGCGTGCCCCGACCGCGAGTGCGAACCTCCTCGGCGCCGTCGAGGAGTCCCGCCCCGTCGCGCCGACGGTCCGGCAGAGTGTCCCGGACGCTGCGGGTGTGGCGCCCGCCGACGGCGACACCGAAACTGAGTCCGTCGACTTCGACCCGGCACTCGCCCGGCCCGGCGTCCACCTCCACTGGTACGGCAAGCGCGAACTCCGGCCGCTGCGGAAGATGGGCCACCTGACGGCGACCGCACCGGGCGTCGCCGACGGGGCGACCCCGGCCGAGGACGGCGACGACAGCGACCACTCGACGGCCGTCGAGCGACCCCTGCGCGCGGTCCGGGCGGTCCGTGACGAGATGGACTTCCGGTAGTCGCCGGGGGACAGCGACGCGGTTTTGACCGGCGACGCTCGAGGGGCCGACGATGCTCCCCCCGGGCGTGGAGGACGCAGCGGACGCCGCCGAACAGCTGGCGTCGGACCCGGAGTGGGAGCGCCGCCACGCGGGGGCGACCTCGCGGTGGGCCGACTGGACCGAGGTCGTGGACCCCCTCATCGACCGGCTCGTCGGCGGAGACGAGCGCACCCGAGAGCGTGCGGCGACGGCCCTGGGGTGGGTCGGCGACGACGCGGCCGTGGACCCGCTCGTCGGCCGACTCCGGGCGGACGAGAGCGCGGCCGTCCGCGCGGCGGCGGCGACCGCACTCGGTGCCGTCGGCGACGACGACGCCGTGGCGCCGCTGACCGAGACGGTCGAGACCGACCCCGACCCCGCGGTCAGGGCGACGGTCGCCGCGGCGCTGCCGGACTGCGGCGGCGTGAGCGAAGCCGTCGAGGTCGTCGAGACCTACCGCGGCCCCGACCGCGAGGGGGTCGTCCGAGAGACGGTCGGTGCACTCGCGACCGGTGACGCGGCCGCCCGCGAGGCGGCGGTCGAGTTCCTCCTGACCGGCGCGACGCCCGTCAGGCGGGTCGCCGCCGCCCAACTCCCGGCGACGGCGACCGACGCCCGCACCGCGCTGACGACCGCACTCGCGGACGACGACCCCGGCGTCAGGGCGGCGGCGGCGCGGTCGCTCGGCGACCACGTCGCGGCGCTCGACCCGCCCTCTCTCGGCGAGCGACTCCTGCGGCGGATCGCCGGCGACCGGGCGTCCACGGATTCCGTCGTCGCCGCCCTCGCGGCGGTCCTCGACGGCCCGGAGCGCGACCCCGACCCGGACGTGCGGCGTGCGGCGGTGCAGGCACTCGCGAGGGCACCGGACGGACGGTCGGTGGTCGAGCGAGCACTCGACGCGGCGGCAGACGACGAGGCTGCGGCGGTGCGGGAGGCGGCGACCGGGGCGCTCCGGGACCGAGGACCGAAAGAGCGAACCGGTGAGGTGTCGTGACGCCGCACACGCACATGACAGTCGCCACGGAGCCGTTCCGGCCGGACGGCGGGACGACCGTCGAGGACCTGATAGCCACGCTGGAGCGCGAGGCCGACCGCGACCGACCGCCGGCGGAGACGCCGGACGTCGGCGTCGTCATGGGTTCCGACTCGGACTTGGACGTGATGATGGGAACCGGCGAGGACGACCCGGGTGCCTACCACGCCCTGACGGCACTGGGCTTCGAGGAGGTGACCGACTACGACGACGCGCCCGCCGGCCGGTCGTTCGAGACGTACGTCGTCTCCGCCCACCGGACGCCGGACCTCATGTACGCCTACGCGGAGACGGCCGCCCGGCGGGGCCTCGACGTGCTGATAGCCGGTGCCGGCGGGAAGTCGGCGGACCTGCCGAACATGACCGCCTCCATCGCCTTTCCCCTGCCGACCGTCGGCGTTCCCGTCCAGGAGAAGTCCGTGGACTCGGTGGTCGGGATGCCGACGGGCGCGCCCATCGTCGCCGTTGACGCGGGGAAGTCGTACAACGCGGCGCTGTCGGCGGCCCAGATACTCGCCGTCTCCGACGACGACCTCCGGACGGAGCTCGCGACGCTGCGAGACCGACGCCGTACCGACGTGGCGACCGTCTCCGAGCGCCTGCACCGTCTCGGGACGCCGGGATTCCGGGACCAGCGAGAGTAAGTCGTCCGGCCGCGGGGACCCGACGGACGACGACGGTCCGGCGTCTGACCGGACGCCCCCCGGGACCCGGTCGTGTCGTGCCTCCGAGGCGACGACGGGGTCGTCGGAGCGGTCCGGGGTGGGGTGGCCACGGACCGCCCGCGTTCCGGCCACGAGTCCGTGACGGCGCGGGCACAGGGCGGAAATGAACCCTTATGTGCGTGGGTACGCTACTCGCGGCCCAGAGACCGGAATGAGTTATCTCAACAGCTGGGTGGCGGTCGCGATGCTCGGAGTGGTCGCCGTCCTCATCCCCCTCGGGATGATGATGGTGTCGTGGCTGCTCCGGCCGAGCGTCCCCGAGTACAGCAAGCGCTCCACCTACGAGAGCGGGGAGATCCC
>CAZEIO010000034.1:0-14455 GCA_964512525.1 uncultured Halobacteriales archaeon | reverse complement strand
CGCTGCTTGGCTCGTTCGAGCGGTTCATGGGCGTGCTCATCGAGCACTTCGCGGGTGACTTCCCGCTGTGGCTCGCCCCCGAGCAGGTCCGGGTCATCCCGGTCGCCGAGCACAGCCTCGACTACGCGAAGAAGATCGCCGGCCAGCTGGAGAGCGAGGAGTTCCGCGTCTCGATCGCCGACGGCGACCACACCGTCGGCCGGAAGATCCGCGCCGGACACGACGACCGCGTCCCCTACATGCTCATCCTCGGCGAGGACGAGTCCGAGGCGGGCACCCTCTCCGTCCGTGACCGCGAGGAGCGCGAGGAGCGTGACGTCGACCCCGACGCCTTCCTCGAGCACCTCCGCGCCGAGCGGGACTCGAAGCGCGTCGAGCCCGACTTCCTCGACGACTGAGCACCCCCGACATCTCCTGACGGTCGCTCCCCAGCACGGGCGTCTCGCCGACGCCGGCCGCTCCGACAGTATTATATTCTGTTTCTGTAACTGTGTATTAAAGAGTGAACCGCCGCGAGTTCCTGCGTCGAGCGGCCGTGGGGGTCCCGGCAGCGTCGCTCGGGGCCACGGGTGCGAGCGCCGGCGGAACGCAGGAAGCGTGGTCGGGCCCGACGGTCTCGACGCGGGGACACTACACGATCGGGGGGTTCAATTTCGTCTACCGGACCTGGGGTGTTGGCGAGTACGAGTACGAGACTCGGGGGGTGCCGGGGATGGAGGGCGACGCCTCCGACGAGGTCGCCCTCTTCGTACACGGCTGGCTCATCGACGACGCCGACGCCGACACGACCTTCGGCATCGTCCGGGACACCCTGCGGGCCGTGAGCTACGACGCGCCGCTCGTGGGCTTCGAGTGGGACGCCGACCAGGTCTACTGGTTCGACGACTGGTACCCCTCCGTGGAGATCGCCCGCCGTAACGGTGGCAAGCTCGCCCGCTTCCTCGCCGACTTCCGGCGGGCGAACCCAGACACGGCCGTGCGGGTGATCGGCCACTCGCTGGGGACGGCGGTCGTGCTGGCCGCCCTCGAGAGTCTGGCCGCGGACGACCACCCCACCGGCGACTGGGACGGCGTGGTCGAGAGCGTCACGCTGCTCGGGGCCGCACTGGACGACGAGGCGCCGACCGCCGTCGGGGAGTACGGCGAGGCGGTCGAGACCCGGGCTGACGAGATCGACAACTTCCACACGACCGCCGACGAGCGACTGGCTCGCGGGTACCGCTCCGTGGCGTTCGACGACCCGCTCGGTACCGTCGGCGCGGACGGCCCGACCCCGACCGGCTACGAGGACCACCGCGCGGCGTCCGTGCGGGACCACCTCGACTACTACCGCCAGGGAGTCGGCGTCCTGGACGCTGCGACGGCGGAGTGGCACTCGGACGGGGGCGAGGGAGACAGTCCGGACCTCCCCGAACCGGGCGCGCCCGACGACCCAGGCGGGCCGGACGAGCCCGAGGAGCCGCTCTTCCCGGAGCCGGGAGGCCCTGACGGCCCGGACGACGGGCAGGGTGAGGGCGACGACAGGGGCGGTGCCGGCGAGCGCCGGATCACGGGTGAACTCCCGACGGGCGGCAGCCGGACGTACACCCACGAGGTCGGCAGCGGCACGGAGAGGGTGGTCGTACGCCTCTCGGGGGACCGTGATGCGGACCTGGACCTGTACGTGACGAGAGACGGGCGCGACCCCACGGCGACCGACTACGACCGCGCCGCCTGGAGTCTCGGGAGCGACGAGCGGATCGCACTCACCGACCCCGGTGGGTCGATCGGGATCACCGTCGACGCCTTCACCGGCGGCGGGGGGTACACCCTGACGGTCGAGGAGGCCTGAGGGGGGTCGAGGGCCTCGCGATCGGTCGCTCCTGACAGACGAATGATCACCACCGGGCGTCGGGGCGACCGTGCGCGGGCCGTACACGGAGGCGTGGTGTTCAAGACCCGTGACCGACTACGCTCTATCGATGGCAGCAAACCCCGACCTGGAGCTGTACGAGCTCCCAGGGTGTCCGTACTGTGCGAAGGTAAAGCGAAAGCTCGACGATCTCGACCTGGAGTACACCTCTCACGAGGTGCCCCGGTCCCACGACGCTCGTGACGAGGTCAAGCAGGTGTCCGGACAGACCGGCGTCCCCGTCCTCGTGGACAACACGAACGGGATCGAGGGAATGCCCGAGAGCGACGACATCGTCGCCTACCTCGACCGGGAGTACGGCGCGGCCGCCTGAGACCGGGAACAGTTCTCCTGACGGCCACCGGGGCCGGAGGTGTTCGCCCAAACGCCCTTGAGCGTGCCGTTCACACGTCGATCGATGAGACGGAAGACCGACCGCCGCCGCTCGGCGTGACGGATGGCTCGCGAGCGCGTCTCCCGGTGGGCGCAGCGCTCGGTGGCCGCCGGTGCCCTCTTTCTGGTCGTCTGGCACCTCGCGGCGATCGGTGGTGCGGGGCGACGCACGCTCGTCACGCTGGCACTCCAGGGGTTCGTCCTGCACGTCGTCCTCGGCAAGGCACTCTCTCTGGTCCCCTCGTACTTCGACCGCACCCACCGCGCACCGTGGCTCGCCGGCCTGCAGGTGCCGCTGACCGCCGCCGGCGCGGGGCTCCTGGCCGTCGGCAGCTGGACTGACGGGCCGGTCGCCAGGCGAGCCGGTGCCGTCCTGTGGGCCGCGGGTGTCGTCGCCTTCCTCGTGGGGATCGCCTGGACACTCCGCGACAACCCGCTCGGTGCGGAGACCGGAACGGGTGACAGTGAGGCCGACCGTCGGCGCGTCGACAGGATCGCGAACGCCGCCGTTCCCGTGGCGCTCGCGTACTTACTCGCCGGCACGTACGCCCTGACGGCCCCAGCGACCGGCCTCCCCTCGCCCTTGGACGGCTACCCGCCGCGTTCGACACACCTACTTGCCGCTGGCTTCGCCGCGCTCACGCTCTTTGCCGTCGGGTTTCGTCTGCTCCCGCGGTTCACCGTCACGACGCCGCCCCGCGGTGCCGCACTGGTCGTGCTCCCTGCGGGTGCGGTCGGCCCTGCGCTCGTCGCCGTCGGGCTCCCCGCCGGCCCACTGCTGCACGCCGGTGCACTGATCGAGTCAGTGGCGGTCCTCGGGTTCGCGGTCACCGTTGGCGCCCTCTACCGCCGGACGGACCGTGACCGGGTCGGCCTCGACGGCGTCCTCGCGGGCGCCGTGGCGGGTGTCGCCGCCACCGGACTCGCGCTCTGGATGGCGGTCGACGGCGTCGTCGGCGGCCTCGCCCGTGCGCACCTTCGCCTGAACCTGCTCGGGCTCCTGGGCTTGAGCGTGGTCGGTGTCGCCTACCAGTTCTACCCGCCTTCGGTGGGGTCGGGGCGGCTCGCGAACGACCAGACCGCCCTCGCCAGCATTCTCGCGCTCGCGGCGGGGCTTGGGGTACAGGCGGTCGGACTCGTGGCGGATCGTCCGCTGCTCGCTGCAATCGGTGCGGGAGTGGGCGCGGTGGGCGCGACGCTGTTCGCGGTGCTCGTCGTCGGTCTGCTGCGAGAGCGTGGCCAGATACGGTGATCAGGCCGCCTCGTCGGCGGTGCGCTCGCGGATGAGCTCGCGGAGCCGGTCGGGGTCCCGCTCCAGCTCCTCGCGGTCGATGACGGCGGTGCCCTCGAACGCCTCGCGGTCGGCGTCGCCGACGAAGTAGACCGACCGCGACCGGGTCACTCGGCCGATCGAGGCCATGATGCGGGCGCGCTTGCGGGCGGCGTCGGTGAAGGTGGAGTGACCGGTGAGCAGCCGCTCCTCGCTGCCCTCGTCCTCGGAGACGGTCTCGAAGGGCGCCCGCGAGGTGGGGTGGACCTCGAAGCCCGCCGCGGTCAGCGCGGCGACAACGGGGCGGTCCTCGTCCTCCGGGTCGGGGTCCGCGGGCGTGGGCTCGGCGTCGTGGACCTCCTCGGCCCCCTCGAGGACGGTGATGGGGGAGGTCAGCCCCTGGTCGAACAGTTCCTCGAGCTGCATGGCGACCTCGACGGAGGCGTTCATGCCGTCCTCGTACTTCGAGACGGTGCGGCGGGAGACGCCGAGTTCCGAGGCGAGGCGGCCGAGCGACCAGCCCCGCTCCTCGCGTTCGTCGGCGAGGAGGTCGCCGTCGATGGTGACGTACAGACCGCCGGGTGCGGCGTACACGAGCGGCGGGATCCCCTCGACGAACAGTTCCATCGCGGTGTCCGGGTTCAGCGCCGGCACGCCGTGTCGGAAGTACACGACACCCGGCTCGAGGTCCTTGTCCCGGGTGCGGAGACCGATGAGCAGCGGCGTGGCGTTCAGGTACGTCCCCAGCCGGCGCATCTCGTCGCCGGTGGCGACGTCGAAGGCGTCCACGTTGCCGAGGACCTTCAGGAGGACCAGTTCCTCGCCACGGCGGGCCGCGAGGTCGAAGCTCTTCGGGCGGACCGCACAGCGGTCGCTCACCTCGAAGCCCGCGTCACGCAGCATCGCGGTGAGGTTGCCGATGAGGGCGGTCCGTGACATGCCTCTCACTACGCAATCCACGCAATAAATGTATTGTGTCGGGATCTGACCGCCGAAACCGTCGATCGGGGCCGCTCACACGGAGTCCGCCGTGGTTCGTCGCCCGTTTCCGACCGAAGCGGGCTTGTTCGCTCCCGCCGTCCGGTCGAGTGTGACGCTCGTCGGACTGGACGACACGGATTCCCGCACCGCGGGCATGTGCACGACCTACGCAGCCCACCGGGTAGCCAGCCGACTCCGCGAGGGCGGCCACGACATCGAGCGGGTTCTCCTCGTTCGGCTGAACCCCGCCGTCGAGTTCAAGACTCGCGGTAACGCCGCCCTCGCCGTCCACACCGACGCCGACCCGTCGGTCGCCACGGCGGTCGCCGCCGACGTCGTCGGCGGTGACGCCCGTCACGACGACCCGGCGACGAACCCGGGCATCGTCGTGGCACCCTGTCGCCCCGACGCAGTCGCGCCGTCGGTCGGGGAGTTCGCCCGGACCGCGATCCGTGACCACTGCACGCCGGCACGGGCACGGGAACTCGTGGCGGCGGCGGACTACGACCGCCGCGAGTGGGGGTCGGGACGGGGCGTGGTGGGCGCCCTCGCCGCCGTGGGCGCGTGGGTCGGTCGTGGTCCGGACGCCGACTGGACGCACGAACGAATCGCCTACAGAGAACCGTCGCGGGTGGGTACGCCGCGGTCCGTTGACTCCGACTCGCTGTTCGCCGCCGCCGACCGCGGCTATCCCGACGCGTGGGACACCGTGGACCGAGAGACCGGTGAGGCCGTCTGCGTCCCGCACACGCCCGGCCCGGTGCTGTACGGTATCCGCGGCGACGACCCCGAGACGGTCGCCGCCGTCGCGGCCGACGTCGAGTCCGAACCCGTGTTCGCGGTCGAGTCCTTCCTGACGAACCAGGGGACCGACGACCACCTGGGACGAGCGGCGCTCCCGGAGGTCCGCGACGGACGGTCGTACCGGCTGGACGGCGTCGTCGTCGGCGGGCCCGACACCCGCGAGGGCGGCCACGTCTTCCTCACGCTCGCCGATCCGGAGTACGCAGCGACCGAAGCGGAGACCGACGTCGCCCGCGCCGCCGGCCCCGGCGACGACGAACGCGCCGTCCAGCGGTGGGCGCTTGAAACGAGTCCGGCGGCTCTTCCGGCGGACCGTCGCCTTCCCTGTGTCGCGTTCGAGCCGACGGGTCGCTTCCGCGACCGGGTGCGCTCGCTCGTCGCCGGCGACCACGTCGCCGTCTGCGGGGAACTCGCCGACGGGACACTCAAACTGGAGAAGTTCGCACTCCGGGAGCGTCGCGAGTTCGAGCGAGTCGTGCCGGCCTGTCCCGACTGCGGCCGGTCGATGGAGAGCGCCGGTCGAGGGCAGGGCTACCGCTGTCGTGACTGCGACACGACGGCAGCGGGCCGCGTGGAGCGACCGCTGGACCGGTCGCTCGCCGTCGGCTGGCACGAGGTCCCCCCGAGTGCCCGCCGCCACGTCGCGAAACCGCTCGTCCGGGGCGGTTTCGACGCGGCGACCCACCCAGAGCGGTAGCGAGTCTCCCGACGGGAGCGCGTCACGGCCGCGGCGGACGGCCGTCTTGCGGCCCGGAAGGCCCAAGTCCTCCCGACGGAGCGACTCTGACGTGATACGAAGTGGAGTCGCCCTCGCGCCGGACGCCGACTACCGGCGAGTGGTCCCGTCGGTGGCACGGGACGCCGACGCGGCGTTCGTCGAGATTCCGATGGAGGGACGCCAGCGTCCCGCCCGACTGCGCGACGAGGCGGGCGAACTTGGCACGCTCGCCGAGACGTACGGACTCGGCATCGTGGTGGACCTGCCGCTGGCGGCCGACCTCGCCGCCCCCGCCGAGGACCTCCGGAGAGCTGGCCGGGAACTCTGCCAGGAGGCCATCGAGACGGCCGCCGCGGTTGACGCGACGAAGGCCACGCTCGTCCCCCGTACGGGTGCCCCACGGGACGCCTACGACGACGTCGAACTGCACGGCAAGTTCGTCGAACTCGCCCTCGACCTCGACTCCTACGCCGACCACGCCGGCCTCGAACTCTGCGTGACGCCGTCGCGGATGCTCCCGTTCGACGCGATGGACCCCCTGATCGACCGGGACGTGGCGGTCTGTCTCGACGCCGTCCGTGCCAGCCAGACCGACCTCTCGCCGGACCGACTGCGGGCACACCGCGACGCCGTCTCGCACGTCCACCTCGGCGGGTTGCCGGGCGTGACGCCCGCGGCGGAGACGGCCGGCGAACGTCTCGAGACCTACGTCAGGGCACTCGGCCACGACTGGGAGGGAACGGTCACGTTCGGCAGCGGCGAGGGACCGAGCCCGATTCCCGACACGCTCCGGACGGCACGGCCGAGTGGGTGACTGCGGTCTTCAGTGCGTCTTCAGCCCCGTACCGGTCAGTGGCACGACCACGTCGTCGTCCTCGGCGATGGTCCCCTCGGAGCGAAGCGTCTCGAGAGCCGCGGGACCGGCGGCACAGGTCGGCTCGACGTAGAAGCCCGCACGGTGGAGGGCGTCGAGGTGGAGTTCCACGGGGTCCTCGCCGAGTTCGACCACGTCGCCGCCCGTGGCCCAGACCGCCTCGACGAGTTCCGTCATCCGCGCCGGCTCGCGGATGTGGATGGCGTCCGCCACCTCGTTCGAGTCTTCGACCTGCACGTTCGAACTCGTAGTGAGGTCGGCCCGGTCTTCGGCCTCGTCCGTCGGCCGGCCGGCAGGGTCCGCGCCGTCGAACGCCTCCACGAGGGGGGCGTAGCCGGTCGCCTGTACGGCGTACATCGAGGGGACGCCGTCGGCGAGACCGGCCGCGTGTAGCGCCTCGAAGCCGCGGTAGGCGCCGAGGAAGAGCGTGCCGTGGCCCACGGGCATCACGACGGCGTCGGGCGCTTCCCACCCTCGCTGGGCGACCACCTCGAGGGCGAACGTTTTGGTGCCCGAGAGGAAGGCCGGATGCCACGCGTGACTCGCGTACCAGCCGTCGCCGGCCGCGACCGCGTCGATGCACGCCTCGGTGGCTGCCTCGCGGCTCCCCTCGACCCGGACCGGCCGGGCACCGGTCCGCTGTATCGCCATCAGTTTCGACTCCGAGACCTCCGCCGGGACGTACACGTCGGCCTCGAGACCGGCGCGGGCGGCGTAGGTCGCCACCGCGTGTCCGGCGTTGCCCGAGGAGTCCTCGAGTACCCGGTCGGCACCGACCGACACCGCCCGGGACACCACGGTCGCCGCCCCGCGGTCCTTGAACGACCCCGTCGGCGAGACGTACTCGAGCTTGAACTCGGCGTCCCAGTCGAGTGCGCTCACGAGCGGCGTGAAGCCCTCGCCCAGCGTGACCTGCGGGGCGACTGCGAGGAACTCCTCGAAGGCCCACGGCCCCCGCCGGGTGTCGAGTCGTGAGTAGGGCACGGGGCCGGCGTCCCCGGATGGCGTCGCCACCGGGTCGGCGTCGAGTTCTAGCGGGTGCCCGCAGTCACAGCGGTACGGTTCCGCCGGTCCGGCCGCGTACGTCGCACCACACTCCGGACAGAACAGGTCCGGGGGCGTGGTACTCATCAGAACCGGTCCACGTCGGTCCCGACGGAACAGACGTACTCGCCGGTGGCGACCTGCGGGAGCCGACGACTCCGCCAGAGGACGCCGCTGGTGTCCGCGGTGACCTCCGCGCGCACCTGGCCGAACGAGTCGGTCACCTCGAACAACACGTCGCCCGGCGAGACGGTGTCGCCCAGTTCCACCCTGTGGTCCACGAGTCCCCCGACGGGGGAGCCGTACTGCTCGAACCCGGTGGCCCGCGTCTGGGGTTCCGTAGGGGCGTCGCCGTCGAGGAAGTCGTAGTGTGCGAGGACGTTGAACACGCCCTCGACGCCCCGGCGAACCGACGTGGGGTCCAGTCCCACCGACCCGCCGAGTTCCGGGTCCACCGTCGGGATGCCCTCGTCTGGCGCGGCGCGTGCAAGCTGCCCGTCCGGTCCCTTCTGGTCCAGGACGTACCCGCAGTTGAACACCTGCGCCAGTTCGAGACACTCGTCGTGGGCCACAGCGGACCCGGACCTCGTCTATCATCTCGCTCGTGGACCCCTGGTGGAGGTCGAGGACCAGGTCTGCACGGGTCGCCGCGTCGAACGTCGCCGCTGCGATGCGCTCGCTCGACGTCCCCTCGGTGTCGCCGGGGTACGTGCGGTTCATCTTCGTGTCGTCGATCGGATTGCGGTGCTCGGCCACCTGGAAGGCGTGGTAGTTGACGATACCGACGGCGAGGACCGTCCCCGACAGTTCCGCCGGGTCCAGTTGCGGAATCACCTCCCGGACGACCCCGATACCGTTCAACTCGTCGCCGTCGCTCGCCGCCTGCATGTACAGCGTCCGACCCTCCTCTGCCCCGTTGACGACCGCCACCGGCAGTCCGACAGTGGTCCCGTCACGGGTCTCGCCGACCTCAAGGCGGCCCGTGTCCACTTCGCCGGGGGCGGCACTCGCAGAACCCAGCGTCGTCATTAGAGAAAGCAAGGCAGGTCGGTGGTATATGTGTTCGGGAACACCCCAGCGCCCGGCGGTTCGAGGCGTCCCTCCCAACGGTCCTGTCGCGCGTTCGCGCCCGCCCGAGAGCGACTTCGACCGGTGACCGACGCGCCTTTGACCGCGTGGACCCGACTGCGACCGTGACCGAAGAGGGACGACCCGGCGACGGTCCCGGACCGGAGACGTCGCCGACCGCGATGCTCGATGCGCTGCAGGTGCGTGCGAAGGCTCGCGTCGGTGCCGTCGTCGGCGTCGTCGTCGGCGTCCTCGCGTACGTCCTGTTCGTCGTGGTCCGCGGACAGCCCGCCGACCTCGCCGCGCTGTACGTCGTGAGCCTGTTCGTCGTCGCGGCGTCCACGGCCGTCATCGTCACCGTGGCACTCGTCACCCGACGGCTGCTCCGGGCGACGATAGCCGTCCGGCGGTGGATTCGGCGAGCAGCGACCCTCGGTGCCGGCGGTGGTGCGGTCCTCGCACTGCTTGCTACACTCGGGCCCGCGCTGTCAGTGACCGTCGGCGACCGCGTCCTGCCGCTGTACGGGACGCTGTTGCCCCTCGGCGGGGCGGGTCTCCTCGCCGGGGTCTGGTCGCTGCACGCCGCCCACCGGCCCCGGGCGGCATACGGGAGTCTCGGCCGCGCTGGCTGGTTCGTCGCCGCACCGTCGGCACTGCTGACGTGGTGGGTGGTGGCCGTCGAGGAGGCGGCCGTCCTCGGCGGCCCGACGGTCGGGGTGTCCTCGCGCGCACTCCTCGTCGTCCTCCTGACGCTTTCACTCGGGACGAGTCTCTTGGGCGCGGCCGCCCTCCGGGTCCGGGCGATTCCCTCGGCAGGGGCGCTCGCCGCCCTGTTCGCGCTCCCAGTATCGCTGGGCGGCCTGACGGCCGCTCTCGTCCTCGACGGCGGGAGCGGTCTCGTCGGTGCCTACCTCGACCCCGCCTCTCCCTCCACGGTGGCACTCCTCGTGCCCGTGGGGGTGGCGTGGACGCTGGTCTGCCGTGACCTGCGGGCCGGTCGGGGCGTGCCCCCGGCGAGTGCCTTCGGCATCGACCTCGTCGCAGACGGGGACGCGGCCGGGAGTGACCACCCGCCAGCGGACGATGGCGATGGAGGAGAGCGCGGACGGGTGCCCGACGCGGAGCCCGAGTAGAGTCCACGGCCTGGACCGCGGTCCGCCGTCCGGTCCACGCTTCGTCGGTATCTATCGCCGGTTCGCCCCGGCGAGGCCCGCGACAGGGGCGCACCCGCCCGCGTCCCCGCCAGTAACGCGTCACCGGCCCGTGGTCACGTTCCCGGGTCCGACGAGGCGACCACCTCGCTGTCGCCGTCGGCCGCCCGTCGAGCCGCGACGAGACGGGTTCTCGTTTCTGTCCCGACCGCCACGTCGTCGATGGTGGTGTCGTCGAGTGCCGCGTCGGCCGCGACCCGGAGGTTGACGAACACCTCGTCGTTCTCGGAACCGCCTCTCAACGAGGACCCGAGTCACGCCGCCTGGCTCGTAGCCCCCTCTTCACTGCCTCGCCGTGCGACTGGCGCGAGAAACGCTGGACGCTCTCTCCGGTACCCGCCGGAATCGGCACAGTTTTTCGCCCGGCCTCCGAACCGTGATGGTATGTCAGACGAACTCCACAGGGGTCTCGAGGGGATCGTCGTTACCGAGTCAGACCTCAGCTACATCGACGGCGGAGAGGGGCGACTCGTCTACCGCGGGTACGACATCGACGATCTCGCTCGGGGGGCCAGCTACGAGGAGGTGCTTCACCTCCTGTGGCACGGTCATCTCCCCGATGCCGGCAAACTGGCCGCCTTCGAGAACCGCATGGCCGAAGAGCGGCCCGTGGACGACGAGGTCATCGACACGGTTCGGCGGCTGGCGGCGGCGGACGAGAATCCGATGGCCGCGCTACGGACGGTAACCTCACAGCTCTCTGCCTATGACGACGACGCAGCGGCGGACGTGGACCCGACGGACGTCGAGGCGAACATCCGGAAGGGCCGCCGGATCACGGCGAAGATGCCGACCGTCATCGCGGCCTTCAGTCGCCTCCGGAACGGCGACGAACCGGTCGGACCCGACGGTGACCTCGGCCATGCCGCGGACTTTCTCTACATGCTCAACGGCGAGCGACCGGACGAGGTACTTGCCGAGACCTTCGACATGGCACTCGTCCTCCACGCGGACCACGGAATCAACGCCTCGACGTTCTCCGCGAGAGTGACCGCCTCGACGCTCGCGGATTTGCACAGTGCCGTCACCTCCGCCATCGGAACGCTCGGTGGCGGTCTCCACGGCGGCGCCAACCAGAACGTCATGCAGATGCTCCAGGAGGTGGACGAGAGCGACCGCGATCCGACCGAGTGGGCACGCCGTGCACTGGAGGAGGGCCGCCGCATCCCCGGGTTCGGCCACCGGGTTTACGACGTGAAAGATCCCAGAGCGCGCATTCTCGGGGAGCGGTCCGAGCGGTTGGGCGTGGCCGCTGGCGACTCCCGGTGGTACGAGTACAGCGTCGCCCTCGAGGAGTTCATGACCGAAGAGAAGGGTCTCGCGCCGAACGTGGACTTCTACTCGGCGTCGACGTACTACCAGATGGGAATCCCCGTGGACATCTACACGCCCATCTTCGCGATGTCGCGCGTCGGTGGGTGGGTGGCGCACGTCCTCGAACAGTACGAGAACAACCGACTCATCCGGCCCCGGGCACGGTACGTCGGTTCGATGTCCGAGGAGTTCGTCCCGGTCGAGGACCGCTGACTCGGCGACTACCAGTCGGGCTGACAGCCGGCGCGTGGACCTCCCGTCGCGGGGCGGTGCGCCGGACTCCCGCCTCGACCGACCCCGCTCGTCGAGTCACGTCACGGTCGTCGGTGGTCGCGCCATCGTACTTCAACGGTCGCAGGGCACGCCTCACAGTAGAACCCGCTCGAGGTCCACGACGGTCCCGCGGTTCGCGTCGGGGTCGCCGACCAGCCGTCCCAGACAGACCACCGCACCGTCGGGCGTGTAACAGGCGACCATCGTCCCCTCGTCAACCGGGTCGGCCTCCAGGACACCCGGCGCGTACACGGGGGCGCCCTCCGCCACCTCTCGTGCTGCACTTCGTGCGATCGTGACCCGTGGAAGGTGTTCGAGGGCTCGCTCCGCGGGTGCGACCACCTCGGAGAGTGGTCCGGGGTCGCCCGACTCCTCGAAGGCGAGGGCGTCGAAGAGGTCGTGCAGGGTGACGAGGTCGGTGTGGTCGAACGGGCGCGCACCGGTTCGCCGCAGGTGGCCCATGTGGGCACCCGTCCCGAGTGCCAGCCCGATGTCGTGACAGAGCTTGCGGACGTAGGTGCCGCTCTCGCAGTCGATCCGCAGGAGTGCCCGCCGGCGCTCGCGTTCGAGGACCGTGAGGTCGTACACCTCTCGCACCCGTGTTGACCGCTCCACGGCGCTCTTTCGCGGCGGACGCTGGAGCAGTGGCCCCTCGAACTTCGCGACCACCGAGTCGAAGTCGTCCGGCGCCGTCCCGTGCAGTTCGAGGACGGCCACGTACTGCTTCGGACCGACCAGTGCCCGTGCGACCCGGGTCGCGTCACCGAGGAGGAGCGGCAGACAGCCGGTTACCTTGGGGTCGAGCGTCCCGGCGTGGGCGGCGCGGTCCACGCCGACCCGGTCGCGGACCCAGGCCGATACCTGGTGAGCCGACGGTCCCGGCGGCTTGTCGAGGTTCACGACGCCGAACGCGAGACGCTCTCGGACGGACCGGTCCTCCGGCGGCGGCCGGAGTGGGTCGGTCGGCTCAGTGTCGGAGTCGGAGTCGGGCATCCGCTCAGTCGAACGGGAACGTGACCTCGACCGGCTGTTTGCCCTCGTCGTCGGCCTCGTCGTAGCGCTCGATGGCCGCCCGCGGAATCTCGACCATGTTCGTCTGGCTCCACCGAGCCGTGTTCAGCGTGAGGTCGTAGATGGAGAGGTCGTCGATGTCGATGTCGTAGTACTCCCGGTAGCGACGCGCCTCGCTCTCCTGTCGTTTCCGTTCCTCGACCCGTGTCTCCTCCACGGGGCGGTCCTCGCGCTCGGCGATGCGTCGCGCCCTGACCTCGGCGGGGGCGTCGAGCCAGATCCGGAAGTCGGCGGCGTCGCCGGAGAGCCAGCCGGCGAGGCGGGACTCGAGGACGACGTCCTCACGCTCGACGGCAGTGTCCCGGAGTCGCTCGTCGAGCGCGAGGTCTATCGACTCGTCCTCCTCGGCGGCCCTGTTGAACTCGAGCGGTGTCATGTCTCGCTCCGCGGCGAGGTCACGGAAGATGTCACCGCCAGAGACGTGTTCGAGGTCGAAGGCGTCGGCGAGGCCCGCGGCGGCCGTGGACTTGCCGGCCCCAGGCGGTCCGGAGACCGTGATCAACATAGACGAACTCCGTCGGTCGGGTTCAAAGAGATTGTGCAACGCGAGCGCCAGAGGCAGCGTCCCGGGCGTCGGCGACGGGAGCCTCTCGGCGGTCAGCCGGCCGAGAGCTGGACGTCGATGACCTTGCGGATGATCTGACCGAAGGCGATCGAACAGAGGATGTACCAGATGATCCACGCCTGCATCGGGCCCAGGACGCCGGTGGTCCACTCGACGGCACCCTGCATCGGCAGGACGATCTGCGATGGCTCGGGACCGACGATCGACGACGGGTCGTTGACCGCGCTGAGTAGCCAGAGGAAGACCGGGATCGTCAGCAGCATGATCCACACCGTCGGCTTGAACTGCTCCTTGAACATCCCCAGCTGGTCGCCCATCATCTCCATCTGCTTCTCCTGCAGTTCGTCCTGCGCGGCCTCGTCGCCCTTCTTTTTGGCCTCCTTCTGACGCTCGCGGAGGGCCTGCATCTTCTTTTGCTGGTGCTGGATGATGTCGGTATTGATCAGGTTGGCCTGCAGGAGCGTGGAGTACGTCGCCGTCGCCAGCGCGACGATGAGGATGACGGCGTAGAACGGGAGGACGGCGTCGATGGGACCGAGGACGGGGTCAATGAGGGCCTCGATGACGTTGCGGACCGGCCCGAAGGCGTAGCCCGTCATCACGAGGACGGCCACGCCGGCGGCCGCCTTGTCGTAGGTGGACCAGCCCTCGGACTCCGGCGGCTCCTCGTCCTCGAAGTCGAAGGTGGTGTCAACCTCTGTGTCCGGACTGTCGGCAGAGAGGGCAGACTCCACCGCCTCCTGGTCGGCAATCCGGAATCCGCCGTCTTCTGCGTCCACGACTATCTCCTTCTCTATCATCCGCCCCCACTGGCCGCTGGTGATGTCGTCGCTGACGTCGGCCCACTGGACGCTGCCCCCGTCTTCCTCGGCCACCCGCTTGACCGTCGCGATCGCTTCGCCCATCTCGTCGTCGTCAGCGGCGAGCTCGTTCACCCGGCGCTCGATACTCGACATTCGGCCAGGAGTAGTGAGCGGA
>CAZEIO010000033.1:11702-14787 GCA_964512525.1 uncultured Halobacteriales archaeon | reverse complement strand
GGTGGCCGGAGGCCTCGAAGACGGGTTCCGGCAGCACCGTCGGCGCGTCCACCTCGACGTTACCCTCCCGGACCGCGAAGCGCTCGCGCCAGGCCTCCTCGACGGCCCGCTTGAGGGCGGCCCCCTCGGGACCGAACGTGTAGAAGCCGGCGGCACCGCCGTAGGCCCCGGCGGTGCGGAAGAAGAAGCCGCGGCGCTTGGCGAGTTCGACGAGGCGGTCGCGCACGTCCGGTGCCCCCGCCTCGCTCTCCTGGCCGTCGGTGCCGTTGCCCTCGCTCATGGGTCAGTCGGCCGCGACCGCCTCGAGCAGGTCCACGTCGCGGACGACGCCGACGAGGTCGCCGCCGCTGACGACCGGCAACTGCTCGATGTCGTGTTTGACGAGTGACTGGGCGGCCTCGCGGACGGACTTCCGCGGCGAGACGGTGACGACGTCGGCGGTCATGTGCTCGCTGACGGGGTCGTCGGGGATGGAGACGTTCCGCGTGGGCATGTACCGCGAGGAGGTGGACTTGACGCCCTGCCACATCCAGGCGTCGTCTTGGTCGGCCATCGAGGCTCCCGTCGAGGCTTCACCCTCGACGATTTCGGCGACGGCGAGGACGTCCACCTCGGTGACGACGCCGTTCATCTCGCCCGCGTCGTTGAGGACGACGGCGTAGGGGACGTCCGCGTGGTACAGTTCGCGCTCGGCGACCGGCAGGGGCGTGCCCGCGTAGGTGGCGTTGACGCGGCGCTTGAACACGGCCTCGACGTCGGCGTCGGTCTCGACCTCGCCGTGGGCGATGGCGTGGACGACGTCGGTGACGGTGACGATACCCGCGAGTTCTCCGTCCACGACGGGCACGCGGTGTTCGCCCTCCGCGAGCATCAGTGCCGCCAGCGTCTCGACGCTCTCCGTGGGCGCGATGGTCGGGGTCTCCTCCATGAGCAGCGCGAGCTGGTCCTCGTCGGGCCGCTCGATGAGGGAGTCCCGCGTGACGATGCCCCGGTACCGCTCCTCGCCGTCCTCCGTCTTGATGACGGGTACCGACGAGAAGGCACGCTCTTGGAAGTACTCCAGGGCGTCGTCGCGAGTCCCCGGCAACTCGACGGTGACTACCGTCGAGCGTGGCGTCATGACGTCTGCTACGTCCATGCGCCTCCGTTCGATCACCGGTAGGTAAAGACTTGCCCTTGGTCTCGTCGCCGTTCTCGCTCGCCTCCTCTCGCCGTCGTGTACTCTCGACCGACACGCCGTCGTCACGACGCACCGCGAGACGGCCCGTGGGGACCGCTCCGCGACCGATCCGACGACTTTATGCCCGAGAACGTGCGATCTATTGACATGGACGCGTCCTCCGCTCGTGGGGAGCACGAGGTCGTCGGATCGGTGGACGACGCCGGTCCCGCACGAGAGTACGTCATCGCCGACATCACCGAGGACGAGGCGTGGCTCGCCATCGACATCGCGGAGGCACCGCTGCTCCCGGCGATGCGATAGGCCGGCCGGGAGACGCCGTCTTCTGCCGCTTCCCCCCGACCGAAAGCGCCAGCCGTCCCCGTCTGCCCGTCAGACCTCGCCGCCGAAGCCGCGGGGTTTTTGCGGGCCGCCCGCGAGGGGGTAGCACATGCACCACCGGGAGGTCACCCCCACTGCCGAGTACGTCATGCGGTTCGAGGGCGGCGAGGACTGGCGCGGCGGCATCGAGGCGTTCGCCCGCGACCACGACGTCGAGGCGGCCTTCTTCACCGGTCTCGGCGCCGTCGAGGACGCCGAACTCTGGTACTACCACCAGGACAGTCAGGAGTACGAACCCGTCGTCTTCGACGAACACCTCGAGATGTCGGCCTGCGTCGGCAACGTCTCGCTGCTGGACGGCGAGGTGTTCGCCCACACCCACGCGGTCCTCGGACGCCCGGACGGCGAGACCGTCTCGGGCCACCTGAACGCCGGTCGCGTCTTCGCCGGCGAGGTCCACCTGCGGACCTTCGAGGAACCGCTCGTCCGCGACCACGACGAGGCAACCGGCCTCGACCTCTGGCTGTAAGCGTGAACGACGATGCGTACTTTCGGACGATCGAGACCCGCCTCGCGGAGGCCCGCGAAGTGGCCGAACGGGCCCGCGAGCAGGGACGCGACCCCGAGACCGAGGTCGAGATTCCACAGGCGCGGGACATGGCCGACCGCGTCGAGAAGGTCCTCGGCATCGAGGGCGTCGCCGACCGCGTGCGGGAACTGGAGGGCGAGATGTCCCGCGAGGAGGCCGCACTCGCCCTCGTCGAGGACTTCGTCGAGGGCTCCGTCGGCGACTTCGAGACCCCCGCCGGCAAGATAGAGGGCGCGGTCCGCACCGCCGTCGCCCTCCTCACCGAGGGCGTCGTCGCCGCGCCCATCGAGGGCATCGACCGCGTCGAGGTACTCGAGAACGACGACGGCACCGAGTTCGTCAACGTGTACTACGCCGGGCCGATCCGCTCGGCGGGCGGCACTGCGCAGGCACTGTCGGTCCTCGTCGCCGACTACGCTCGCTCGTTGCTGGGTCTGAGCGAGTATCGCGCCCGCGAGGCGGAGGTCGAACGCTACGCCGAGGAGGTGACGCTGTACGACGACGACACCGGTCTCCAGTACTCGCCGACGGACGAGGAGACGCGACACGTCGCCCGCAACATGCCGGTGATGCTCGACGGCGAACCCACCGGCGACGAGGAGGTCTCCGGCCACCGCGACCTCGAACGGGTGGACACCAACAACCCCCGCGGCGGGATGTGTCTCGTCCTCGCCGAGGGCATCGCGCTGAAGGCCCCCAAGATACGCCGGTACACTCGCGACCTGGACGAGGTGGAGTGGCCGTGGCTGCAGGCGCTCATCGACGGCACCGTCGGCGAGGCCACGGAGGAGGGCGACGACGCGGCGACCGACGACGAGACGGCCGCCGCCGCCGACGGTCCGCCCCGCCCCGAACCCTCGAAGAAGTACCTCCGGGACCTCATCGCCGGGCGGCCCGTCTTCGGGCACCCCTCCGAGCCCGGCGGGTTCCGCCTGCGCTACGGCCGCGCCCGCAACCACGGCTTCGCCACCGCCGGCGTCCACCCCGCGACGATG
>CAZEIO010000033.1:0-11692 GCA_964512525.1 uncultured Halobacteriales archaeon | reverse complement strand
CACGCAAATAAAGACCGAACGACCCGGGAAGGCCGCCGGTGTCGTCCCCGTCGACTCCATCGAGGGGCCGACGGTGCGACTCGCGAACGGCGACGTCCGGCAGATAGACGACCCCGAGGAGGCCCTCGAGGTTCGCAACGGCGTCGAGGCCATCCTCGACCTCGGCGAGTACCTCGTCAACTATGGCGAGTTCGTCGAGAACAACTACCCCCTCGCGCCCGCCGCCTACGCCCCCGAGTGGTGGGTCAAGGAGTTCGCCGCCGCCGGCGGCGACGTCGTCGCCCTCGAGGACGACCCGACGGTGGACCTCGAACACCCGACCGTCGAGCGGGCACTCTCGTGGGCCACGGAGTACGACGCTCCCCTGCACCCCGAGTACACCTACCTCTGGCACGACGTCGGCGTCGATGACGTCGTGGCCCTCGCCCGCGCCGTCGAGGACGGCACGGTCGAGGGAACCGCGAGCGACGCCCGCGACGCCGGCGACTGCCTCATCCTCCCCGACGCCGACGGCGTCCGCGAGACACTCGAGGCACTCCTCGTCGAACACCGCCAGAGACGGCGACTCGAGGTCGAAGCCTGGCGGCCCCTGGTCCGCTCGCTTGGCTTCACCGTCG
This sequence comes from uncultured Halobacteriales archaeon, assembly GCA_964512525.1. Taxonomy (GTDB): domain Archaea; phylum Halobacteriota; class Halobacteria; order Halobacteriales; family SW-7-71-33; genus SW-7-71-33. The sequence goes on along the minus strand of CAZEIO010000033.1, from coordinate 11,075 downwards.
AAGACGGCGCTCCCGGCGAGCGGCCGACGCTCTCGCGCGACTGGACGCTCGCGGACCTCCCCGAACGCGCCCGAGAGGCCGACTCGGCGCTGCCGGCAGTCAACGCCGTCGCGCCGTTTCGGGTCCGCGAGCGCGCCCCGACCCGCGTCGGCAACCGGATGGGCCGCCCGGAGAAGTCCGAGAAGCGGGAACTCTCGCCGGCCGTCCACGCCCTGTTTCCCATCGGCGAAGCCGGCGGCAACCAGCGCGACATCGCCGCCGCCGCCGACTACGCGCCCGACCGCCGCTCGACGCCCGGTCGCGTCACCGTCGAGGTGGGCCGCCGGCGCTGTCCCGACTGCGGCACCGAGACGCACGAGAACCGCTGCGCCTGTGGCGCCCACACCGAACCACAGTACCGGTGTCCCGACTGCGGGCGCGACGTCGCCCCCGACGATTCCGGACGCGTCCGCTGTCCGCGCTGTGACGTCACGGCCACGGCGGTCGAGGACCGCGAACTCGACGTGGCCGCGGCCTACCGCGAGGCACTCGAGTTCGTGGACGAGCGCCCCGCCGCGTTCGACGTCCTCAAGGGGGTGAAAGGGCTGACCTCGACGGTCAAGACGCCCGAACCGATAGCGAAGGGCGTCCTCCGCGCGAAACACGGCGTCTCCGCGTTCAAGGACGGCACCGTCCGCTACGACATGACCGACCTGCCGGTGACCGCCGTCCGCCCCGCCGAACTCGACGTCACCGTCGGTCAACTGCGGGAACTCGGCTACGAGACCGACGTCCACGGCGACCCGCTCCGCCACGACGACCAACTGGTCGAGTTGAAGGTACAGGACGTGGTGCTCTCCGACGGCGCCGCCGACCACCTCCTCTCCACTGCGGACTTCGTTGACGAACTGCTGACCGACTTCTACGACCTCGACCCCTTCTACGAGTTCGACGACCGCGACGACCTCGTCGGCGAACTCGTCTTCGGGATGGCCCCGCACACGTCGGCGGCCGTCGTCGCCCGCGTCGTCGGGTTCACCTCCGCCGCCGTCGGCTACGCGCACCCCTACTTCCACGCGTCTAAGCGGCGGAACTGCTTCCACCCCGACGCGAAACTGTGGTACCGCGACGACGGCGAGTGGCACCACGAGCGTATCGCCGAGTTCGTCGAGGCTCACCTCGACGAGAGCGAGGCCGAACGCGACGATTTCGGCGCACTGACAGACGCCGACGTGGACGACGTGGTGGTGCCGTCGCTGAACGGCGACGGCGAACAGGTCCTGAAACCGGTCGAGGCCGTCAGCCGCCACCCGTCGCCCGCCCACCTCGTCGAGGTCCGGACGGAGAGCGGTCGAGAACTGACCGTCACGCCCGACCACGAACTGCAGGTGTACGATACCGCGGCCGACGAGATACGGAAGGTAACGGCTCGCGACGTCGGCGACGACGACTGTTTGCTGACCCCGCCGGACCTCGACACGGTCGAGCCCTCTGCCGACCGCGAGCAGTTCGACCTCCTCGCCGAGTTCCTCGCGACCGACGCCGTTCCCGACGACCGCCTGATGGTCGAGGGCGTCCCGAAGGAGACGATGTACGGCTGGTTCGAGGACGCCCTCGCGGCCGACTGGGACGGCGAGTTCTACCCCCTCGAGAGCACCGCCGACCACCTCGACTGTTCGAAGAAGACGCTCAGCAACTACCTCTACCGCGAGCGCATTCCCGCTCACCTCCTCCGCGAGGTGTTCGGCTCCACCGAGGCGATGCTGTCTGCGGTACCCGAGGACGTCCGCCTCGGGATGAAACGCGACAGCACGGCCATCGACCGGGTAGTCGAACTGAACGACCGGGTCGCGACGCTGCTGGGCTACTACGCTGCGGAGGGATTCACCCGCGAACAGGCGACGCCCAAGGGCACCGTCCACCAGACGACACTCTGTGGCACCGAGACGGAGGCACGAACGTTCTACCTCGAGACGCTCCGGGAGGAGTTCGGCGTGGAGCCGTACGAGGAGAACCACGCGAAGGTGACCGTCTCCGGACGACTCCTGCGGACGTTCTTCGACACCGTCCTCGACGCCGGCGTCGGCGCACACACGAAGCGGGTTCCTCAGTGTGTCTTCGACGCCCCCGACGAGACGGTCGCTGGCTTCCTGCGCGGCTACTTCAGCGGCGACGGGTCGGTGTCCGAGGGTGAGACGGCCGTCTCGGCGACCACGGTGAGCGATGAACTCCAGCGTGACGTGGTCGCACTCCTCTCCCGCCTCGATATCACCGCGACGGTCAACCACGTCGCTCCACGGCCGTTGAGCGAGCAGTTCCCTGCGTTCTACGGCGCCGGGAACGACGACGTCTCCGCCCCCAGTTACGTGGTGTCGGTGTCGATGGACGACGCCGCGACGTTCTGCCGCCGGGTCGGCTTCCACCTCTCCCGGAAGATGGAGACACTCGACCGGCAGATGGACGAGCTCACGGTCGCCGACCGGCCGGCGTACGCCTTCGACGGTGGTCTCGGCGACGCCCTCCTCGACCCCGTCGAGTCCCGGTCCATCGTGGCCGCCGAACCCGACCACGTGTACGACCTCACGGTCGCCGACACGCACTCGCTGGTGGTCAACTCACAGTACACCGCCCAGTGCGACGGCGACGAAGACTGCGTGATGCTGCTGATGGACGGGTTGTTGAACTTCTCGAAGACCTACCTGCCAGACCAAAGAGGTGGGTCTATGGACGCGCCCTTGGTGATGAGTTCCCGCATCGACCCGGAGGAGATAGACGACGAGGCACACAACGTTGACGTCGTCTCGGAGTACTCTCTCGACTTTTACCGGGCGACCCGCGAGATGGCCCGGCCCGAGTCGGTGGACGTCGCGACCGCGGAGGACCGACTGGACGCGGCGCATCCGACGAGCGGGTTCGCCCACACGCACGACACGTCCGACATCGCGGCCGGCCCGGCGCTGTCGGCGTACAAGACGCTCGGCGACATGGAGGAGAAGATGGACGCCCAACTCGAACTCGCCCGGAAACTGCGGGCCGTTGACGAGACGGACGTCGCCGAACGCGTCATCGAGTACCACTTCCTGCCGGACCTCATCGGCAACCTGCGGGCGTTCTCTCGGCAGGAGATGCGCTGTCTCGACTGCGGTGAGAAGTACCGTCGGGCGCCGCTGTCCGGCGACTGCCGGGAGTGCGGCGGCGACGTCACCCTGACCGTCCACGAGGGGTCGGTGACGAAGTACCTCGAGACGGCCACCCGCGTCGCCGAGGAGTACGGCGCCCGCGACTACACCAAACAGCGCCTGGAGGTGCTCGAACGCTCCATCGAGAGCGTCTTCGAGGACGACAAGAACAAGCAAAGCGGTATCGCGGACTTCATGTGATCCGCCGGCGGCGAGAACGGACGCGCAGCCGACTGCGTGCCGGCACCGTGTTCTGCGTGGTTCGTGCTACCGCGAGGCACACTTATTATCACGGGTGTCCAACGGACCGGCATGACCGAACCCGACGTCGACCCGGCGGAGGTGAGCATCGGCACCGCCGTCTTCAGCGAGGACGGGCGGAAACTCGGCACCGTCCGCGGGGTGGACGACGACGGCCGGGGTCTCCTCGTCAGTCTCCGAGACGGCTTCGAGGCGATGAGCGCGAGCCACGTCCAGGCCGGCGGCGAGTACCCGCAGGCCGAACTGACGTGGGGCTGTTACGACTGTGGAGAGATCCGCCGTCTCGAGGACGCTCTTCCGGAGAACTGCCCCGACTGCGGCGCCGCGCGGGAGAAACTGTACTACCGGACCGAGGACTGACCCGACTGGTCGCGACGCGGGACGGAGCGAAGAGAGTGAGCGGAGAGTAGCGGCCGTCAGAAGGGGGCCTGCGGTCCCTCGTCGTCGCCGCCGTCGTCGGAGCCGGCGCTGGGGAACGGCGAGGACGTCGAGGTGGAGCCACCGCGGCCGCCCTCGGCGCCGTTCATGCCGTCGCCCATGCCGGTCTCGGCGTGAACTTGGTCGATCTCGGGGATTTCCTTGACCATGCGGCTCTTGATGGCCTGGATCGTCATCGGCGAGATGCCACACCCGGAACAGGCGCCCCCGAGCTGGACGGTGACCGACCCGTCCTCTGGGTCGATGTCCGCGATGGCCGCGGTGCCGCCGTGCATCTGGATCTGTGGGAAGTTCCGGCGGAGGAAGTTCATCACCTTCTCCTCCAGTTCGGTGCCTCCCTCTTCGGCGTTCGTACTCATCTGTCGGCCATACGATAGCCCCGCTGATAAGCCCTCCGACCGCCCCTCGCTCACGGTCAGTCGGCGTCTTCGATCCCGAGTTCGGCCGCGATCGCCGCCTCGAGTCGCTCGCGGTACTCCGCGACCACCGACGCGGCGTGGTCCTCGTCCACGAGGACACCCGTCGCCGCGATGCGGGCGACCGGGTCCTCCGGGAGGTCCACCCAGATGCCCTCCTCGTCGTCGTAGAAGGGTTCGGACTCCGCGAGGACGCCCTGGTCGATAGCGTGGACCAGTTCGGAGTCGTACCGGTCGTTCATCGCCTCGAAGGCCTCGCGGTAGGCGGCCTGGAGTTCGGCGAAGTAGTGGGCGTACTTGTCCTCGAACTTCTCGGGGTCGAACGCCGTCTCCCCGCTCATGTCTGCCGGTGGGGTCCGCGGCGAAAAAAGCGGGCCGGTCCGACCCGAACGGCGGGGGACGCTCCGTCTCCGGCGTCCGTCCCGCTCCGTCTCTCGATCACCCTTCTCTCCGGCCGCCGTCCGGCGACGGCGTGGCCTGGACGCGCCGCAGTTCGGCCCGGAGCGTGGCACGTTCGACCACCGCGAAGGCCGTCGCGATGAGGAGGAAGCCGACGACCGTTCGGAGCGGAATCCGCTCGCCGAGGACGACGACGCCGGTGACCGTCGCGACGACGGGCGCGACGAAGGCGACGAGATTCGCCCGCGAGGGTCCGACCCGCGCGATGAGCCCGAAGTACGCGGGGAAGGCGACGGCCGTCGCGGGCAGTCCCGTCCAGACGACGGCGAGGAGGAGCGTCCATCCAGGGTCCGCGAGCGTGGCGCGTGCGACCGTCTCGCCCAGCGCAACGCTGCCGAGGTGGAGACCGACGGCGGCGACGACCATCGCCCAGGCCGTCACCTCGACGCTGTCGAGGTCGGTCTCGATGCCGCGCAGGAGGACGCTCCCGACCGCGACGCTCAGGGCGGCGCCGGCGACGAACAGTTGCCCGGCGTTGACCGCGGCGAGCGCCGCGGGGTTGACGCCGGCGACGAAGCCGACGCCGACGAGTGCGACGAGAGTGCCGACCACCGCGACCGGGTCCACTCGCTCGTCGAGGAGGACGGCCGCGAAGAGCGGCGCGGTCACCGGCGCGAGACTGTAGGTGACGGCGGCCGCACCGCTGGTGACCGTCCGCTGGCCGACGAACAGGAGCGCGCCGTTCAGTCCGAGGAGGAAGACGCCGCCGACGGCGACCGCGGCGCCGTCGTTCCGGGTCGTCGGGAGGCAGCCCCGACCGCGCCACAGCACCAGCGCCGACAGGAGTGCCGCCGCGCCGAGGTCGAACCGGAGACCGGCGAACAGGAGCGGCGGTAACGATCCGAGACCGGTCTTGATAGCCGCGAAGGAGGTGCCGAACCCGACGGATGCGGTCACGAACAGCACGGCCGAAATACGTCTCATCGGCGTTCCTCGGCACTCGACGACGGAGACTGACGTCGCACACGTACTCTCCGTCGCCAGGCCTCTCGAACGCTTCGATGTGGACACGTATCGCCGGTGTCGCGGCGTGACCGTCCGGCGGACCTCCCGTCCGACGCCGGCGCTGCGGCCGCAACAGCCATGTGTGTTCGTTCGTCACAGGGTGGCATGAGTACCGAGCGGCGGGCGCGAGAGGCCGCTTACGAGGACGAACTCACGGCGGTCGCGAGTCTTCCCGAGACGTTCGAGACGGCGGCGCGACGGCACCCGGGTCGCCCGGCACAGATGTACAAAGGCGGCGTGTACGACCGCTCACTGGTCGCCTCGGGCGTCGTGGACGCGGCGCCCGACGGCGAGTACGCGACGCTCACCTACCGGGAGATGCGTGCCGCCGTCCGGAACATGGCAACGGGCTTCCGGGCGCTGGGGATCGACCCCGGTGACCGCGTCGGCATCTTCGCCGACACCCGGATGGAGTGGGCGCAGTCCGACCTGGCGTTGCTGTCGGCGGGCGCGGTCGTGACGACGGTGTACGAGTCTTCCTCGCCACAGCAGGTACGGTACCTCCTCGACGACCCGTCGGCGAGCGCCGTCGTGGTCGAGAACGGCGAACTCCTCGAGCGAGTGCTCGCGGTCCTCGACGACATCGAGGTCGAGTTCGTCGTCACGATGGACACCGTCGAGGGCGGCCACGCCGACCACGACCGGGTGTACACGCTGGGCGAGGTCCACGACCTCGGCGCGGAGCGCTACGACGAGCGCACCTACGAGTCGTGGCTGTCGGCCATCGAGGTGGACGACCTGGCGACGCTCGTGTACACCTCCGGAACGACGGGCCAGCCGAAGGGCGTCCGGCTGACACACCGCAACGTCCGAGAGAACGTCTCGCAGGTGTACCGCCGGGTCGCTCCCCGGGAGGACCGCCCCGACGACGCCTTCGTCCTCGACGAGACCGTCCGGACGGTGTCGTACCTCCCGCTCGCACACATCTTCGAGCGGACGGTCGGACACTTCGCGCCGCTGGCCGTCGGGGCCTGCGTCGCCTACGCCGAGTCCGTGGACACTCTCAAGGAGGACTTCACGACGGTCGAGCCCACCTTCGGCACCTCCGTCCCTCGCGTGTACGAGAAGATATACGACAGCATCCGCGAGGAGGCGGAGTCGAAGGAGGTCGCCGGCTACCCGCTGGGCGAGCGCATCTTCGCGTGGGCCAGAGACGTCGGTCTGGAGTACCGCAACCAGCCCGCCCCAAGTCTCGTACTGCGTGCGAAGATGTGGCTCGCGGACAGACTGGTCTTCTCCGACGTGAAGGAGGCACTGGGCGGGAACGTCGAGTTCCTGTCTAGCGGCGGCGGCTCCCTCTCGGAGGATCTCTGCACCCTGTTTCAGGGGATGGGACTCCCGGTCGTCGAGGGCTACGGTCTGACGGAGGCGGCACCGGTCGTCACCACGAACCCCCCCGAGGACGCGAAGCCGGGCACCATCGGTCCGCCGCTCTCGGCGGTCGAGACGCGCATCGACACCTCGGTCGTCCCCGAGAGCAGTTTCACCGACGCCCTCGGCGAGTTCGGCGAACTCCTGGTGAAGGGTCCGAACGTCACGGACGGCTACTGGAACAAGCCCGAGGAGACCGACCGTGCGTTCACCGACGACGGCTTCTTCCGCACCGGCGACATCGTCCAGCGACGCCCCGACGGCTACATGATCTTCCGCGAGCGAGCCAAGCAGATGATCGTGCTCTCGACCGGAAAGAACGTCGCGCCCGGTCCCATCGAGGACGCCTTCGCCGACAGCCAGGCCGTCGAGCAGTGCATGGTCGTCGGCGACGACGAGAAGTACGTCTCTGCCCTTCTGGTGCCGAACCTCGCACACCTCCGTTCCCGCGCCGCGGAGGAGGAGGGGGTCTCCCTGCCCACGGACGACTGGGCGGCCTGCGAACACGACTGGGTCCGCGGGGTCGTCGAGCACGAGATAGACCGCGTCAACGAGGGCTTCGAGGCCCACGAGACCATCAAGGCGTTCCGCCTCGTCCCCGAGGAGTGGACCGAGGAGAACGGCATGCTAACGCCGACACTGAAAAAGCGCCGGCGAGACATCCTCGCCGAACACGAAACGCTCGTCGAGGACATCTACCGGGAGGCGGAGTCGGCCGACGCGACCGCCGAACCGGCCGAGTGACTACCGACCCGGTCCGGACCGGGTCGGCGGGGCGTGACGACGGTCGGGCACGAGCGACCCCGCGGCGCCGCTCCGGCCGTCCCGCCTCGCATCACGGGAAAGCGATTTATCCGGCGGGGCAGAAGCCCCGGGCAGCCGGATGTCTGTCACGCTGCGCGTCGGTGACGCCGACACGCTCTCTCCCGAGGCCGGAGCCGCCCACCTCGACGACGCGACCATGGAGGAACTGGACGTCGCCGTCGGCGACGCCGTCGAGGTCCGCGGCTCGGCGACCACCGTCGCACGCGTCGGCGCCGCCTTCCGGGCGGACGGCGACCGCGACGTCGAGCCAGTCACGCGCACCTACCTCGGCGAGGACGTGCGGGCGAACGCCGACGCGAGCGACGGCGACGAGGTGACCCTCTCGGCCGTCACGCCGACGACGGCCGACAGCGTCGTCCTCGCGCCGACGCGGTCCGTCTCGCTGCAGGGCGGAGCCGACGCCGTCCGCACGGTCCTCGACGGCCGGCCCCTGCAGACGGGCGATACCCTCTCTGTCCAGCTGTTCGGCGGGTCGATGCGCGTCGCCTTCGACGTCCGCGAGACCAGCCCCGGCGGTGCCGTCGTCGTCGGCGAAGACACCGCGGTCGAACTGCTGGACGGTCCCGACGCCGAGGTGGGCGACCGCGCGATGCTCCCGGACGTCACCTTCGACGAGGTGGGCGGTCTCCACGATACCCTGCTGGAGGTGCGACAGCTCGTGGAGGCGCCGCTGAACCGGCCCGAACTGTTCGACCGCCTCCAGGGGCACGCCCCCAGCGGCGTGTTGCTGTACGGCCCGCCGGGATCGGGCAAGAGCCGCATCGCGGGGGCGCTCGCGAACGCCGTGGACGCTCACGTCGTCGCGGTCACCGACCTAGGAACTCTCGCGGAGTACGGCGACGGTGACCTCTCGCTCGAGGACATCGCCGACATCGCCGTCGAACGGGCGCCGACGCTGGTCGTCCTCGACGACCTCGACGCCCTCGCTCCGCCGCGGGAGGACGCCACCGGTCGGGAGTCTCGCACCGTCTCGCGACTGCTCTCGACGCTCGACCGTCTCGCGGACCACGACGACGTCATCGTCCTCGGGACGACGAACCGTCTCGACGACGTCGAAGGGTCCCTGCGCCGCGGCGGTCGGTTCGACCGCGAGGTCGAGGTCGGCGTCCCCGACGAGCGTGGCCGCTACGAGATTCTCGGCATCCACGCGCAGGGACTCCCCGTCTCGCAGGACGTGGACGTGAACCGAATCGCGGCACGGACCCACGGCTTCGTCGGCGCGGACCTCGCGTCGCTGGTCACCGAGGCGGTGCGCAACGCCGTGGACCGGATTCCGCCGAAGGTCACACTCGGCGACGACCCGATTCCCGAGGAACTCCTCGAGAAGGTGGTCGTCAGTGCCGCCGACTTCGACGCGGCCATCGAGAGCGCCAACCCGTCGGCGATGCGAGACGTGGCGGTCGAGCGACCGGACGTCCGCTTCGAGGACATCGGCGGGCTGGAGACGGCAAAACACGAACTCCTGCGAGCCATCGAGTGGCCGCTTCGCTACCCCGACCTCTTCGAGGACGTCGGCATCGAGACGCCCAAGGGACTGCTCCTGTACGGCCCGCCGGGGACGGGCAAGACGATGCTCGTCAAGGCCGCCGCGAACGCGAGCGACGCCAACTTCCTCTCGGTCAACGGGCCGGAACTGCTCAACCGCTACGTCGGTGAGTCGGAGCGTGGCGTCCGCGAGGTGTTCGAGACGGCCAGACAGAACGCCCCGACCATCGTCTTCTTCGACGAGGTGGACGCCATCGCCTCCGAACGCGGCGGCGGCGACAACAGCGCCATCGAGCGCGTCGTCTCCCAGTTGCTCACGGAACTCGACGGCATCCGTGGCCGGCAGGACGTCGTCGTCGTCGGCGCGACCAACCGCCCGGACATGGTGGACGCCGCCCTCCTCCGTCCCGGCCGGTTCGAGAAACTCGTGGCGGTGCAGGTGCCCGACCGCGACGCCCGCGAGGAGATATTCGCGGTCCACACCCGCGACGTGCCCCTCGGCGACGTGGACCTCGACGGTCTCGCCGATCGGACCGAAGGCTACACCGGCAGCGATATCGAGGCCGTCGTCCGGGAGGCGACGATGCTGGCGATGGAGGACACCCTCCGGGCCAGCGAGAATCCCGACCCCGACGCCGTGGACGCCTCGACGGTCAGCGTGGACCGCGAGCACTTCGCGGCGGCTCTCGACGCCGTCGGTCCCTCCGTTGATGAAGGGATGCGCGAGACGTACGACGAGATAGCGGCGGACGTGGACGGCGGGTAAGACGGGACAGAGGCGGAGACGGAACCCCCGCCAGCCGACTACTCCCGACGACGACCGCCGTCGGCGGCCGCCTCGACCTCGGGACCGGGCGTGTAGAGGTTGAGTCCGAAGTAGATGACACCGAGTGCGGCGGCGCCCTCGACGAGACAGACGATGATGAAGGGACCGCGGAAGGTGTCGAGACTGAGGACGGTACTCGTGTCCACGAACAGTGGGAGGGTGAACAGCGTCATGGCGCCGACGAAACCTGAGGCGAAAAAGCCCACGAGGGCGAGCGTGTTCAGGCTACCGGCGGCGCCAGGGTCGGGGCTCTCTGACATGAGGTTACTGCGACTAACAGTGTATCGTCGGCGGCACGATAAAAAGGCGCGGTTCGGGTCGAGTTGGAGTCGGTCCGTCAGTCCGCGGCCGAGGCCTCGGCGGAGGGCTCGGGCGCTTCCTCACCGCTGATCGCCTGCCGGCTGCGCAGGAGGATGAGGCCGAAGCCAACCTTCGCGCTCACGTCGAGGACCATGAAGCCGAGGGTCTCGACGAACAGGTTGACTGCGCCGGCACCCTCCGTACCGATGATCCACAGCACGGGGTAGGCCGACCACAGCAGCACCGTGAGGTTACGCAGGATCTTGAAGGTCGACTGCGCGTCGCCGGACTGATCCCGGACCTGCTCGGTGAAGTTGAAGTAGAGGAAGTACAGGATGAACACCATCGCGACGGTGCTCATGAACCACCAGACGAAGCGGAACTCGAAGGTCTTCTCCAGAGCACCGACGAGGCCGGTGCCGATCATGAAGATGTCAACGAGGACGATGCCGAAGATCTCGCGTGGGTCAACCCCGGCGAGGAGGCCGAGGTCCGCGAGCAGCAGCGGCGTGGTGAACAGCCAGTCAGCGT
>CAZEIO010000032.1:0-14862 GCA_964512525.1 uncultured Halobacteriales archaeon | reverse complement strand
GAATGCAGGACGGGGCCGTCCTCGCGAACGCCGGACACTTCGACGTGGAGATCAACCTCGACGACCTCTCGGCGATGGCGGAATCGACCCGCGAGGTTCGCGACGGCGTCCGCGAGTACCGCCTCGCCGACGGCCGTCGGATCAACGTCCTCGCGGAGGGTCGCCTTGTCAACCTCGCGAGTCCCGTCTCGCTGGGTCACCCCGTCGAGGTGATGGACCAGTCCTTCGGCGTGCAGGCGCTCTGTGCCGAGGCGGTCGTCGAACGCGACCTCGACGCCGGCGTCCACGACGTGCCCGACGACGTGGACCGCACCGTCGCCGAGACGAAACTCGCCGCCGAGGGCGTCGAGTTCGACACTCTCAGCGACGAGCAACGCGAGTACATGGACTCCTGGGACCACGGGACCTGACGGTCTCTCGCCCGGCCCACGGCTTCCCGGTCGCGGCGTCTCGACTGCGTCCGGACCCGGAGCCGCGGCCACGGTGGCGGCCGCCGGCCGACCACCCGACTTAATTCCCCGCCCCCGCTACGACCGGTGATGTCCAGCAGGAAGGGCGACCGTCGGGAGCGCGAACTCGTCAACCGACTCGACGAGGCCGGCTTTGCGGTGATGCGGGCGCCCGCCTCCGGTGCGGCCACCGACCGCGACCTCCCGGACGTCCTCGCGGGCGACGGCGAGCGATTCTACGCCATCGAGGCGAAGTCGAGTTCGGGTGACCCCATCTATCTCGACGGCGAGGAGGTCGAGTCGCTGATTTACTTCTCGCAGAACTTCGGCGCGAAGGCCCGTATCGGCGTGCGCTTCGACCAAGAGGACTGGTACTTCTTCCACCCCGGCGACCTCTACACCACCGACGGCGGCAACTACCGGGTCAAACTGGCGACGGCACTGGAGGACGGCACCGACTTCGACGAACTGGTCGGCCACTCCTCGCAGGTCCGACTGGGCGACCTCGACGACGGCGACCAGCCGTAGCCGTCGGTTCCCGTGCGTCGCCCACTGCTCTCTCCGTCTCCGTCGTCGCTCAGTCGCCCGTCCGCTCCGGTTCGGGCGCGACCTTCCGCAGTCGCGACCGTGGGAAGGAGTACACCTGCAGGCTGTCCGGTCGGGGGCCGTCCTCGGTGATGCGGCCGCCGGGGTACACCGCGCCGACGACGGGGTCGGTCGAACTGTACCCCTCGTTCGTCGGGTGGTCGGCGACCGTCTCGCCGTCGTCGATGTGGACCGCGTCGGCCCGGCGGCTCGGCCCGCTGACGACCACGAGTCGCTGGCCAGTCTCGCGGTCGCGGACGGTGTCGCCGACCACCAGGCGGTGGGCCTCGCAGTAGTGTCGGCCGCCGGCCTCGTCGCTGCGGACGTACACCTCGCGGCCGCAGTCGCCGCAGTCCACGGCGACGTGGCCGGGCGGCGGGACGCGACCCTCCGTGATCTCGATGGCGACCCGGCGGAGGTGCTTGCAGTGGGCGTCCCGGAAGAGGAAGTCGGGACAGCCACACCGTCCGGCGCCGACGTCCACGAGGTAACTCCCGCCCTCGGTCGTCACCTCGTAGAGGTTGGTACCGAAGGCGCGAACGGCCATCGGCTCGGTGCGGGCACGCCTCGCGCGGCCCTCGACGCCGTCGGGCGCCGGGAGCGTCTGTCGGCCGCCCTCGCTCGGTGACGCTGGTGCTGTTTCAGAGTGCGTCATGGTCGGTCACGACGCGTCCCGACCGCGTTCGACGCGTCGCAGTCACCGGGTTTACGACCTCGAAACGTAAATCGTTGTCGTCGAAGGGACGGAATTTTCGGGCGAAATCCGACAGGCACAAGCGGCCGAGACACCGACGACGGACGATGCGACGCCGCGACCTGTTGCGGGCCGGCGCCGGGCTGGCCGCGACCGGTGCAGCCGGGGTCGCCGGCTGTCTCGGTCTCCTCGAGACTCGCTCGGCCCGCACGCCCCCGCTGGCCGACGACCGCCCGGACGCGGTGTACTTCCCCACCCACGTCGAGGGGATGCTGCTGTCGGGGACGGCGACGGCGACCGGCGACGGCGACGAGTACGCCGTGGCGGTGACGTACAGTTACCCGCACCGCTTCTGGACGCTCACCGGGACCGAGCGGTCCCGGCACTCGATCGGCGACAGCGACCTCCACCTGATGACCGTCGTCTGGGACCCGGCGACCCGGACGGTGCTCCCGGAGACCGGCGTGGATGTCGAGATAACGCGCGACGGCGACCTCGTGAGTCAGGAGGTCATCTACCCGATGCTCTCCCAGCCGATGGGGTTTCACTACGGCGGCAACTTCACGCTCGACGGCGACGGCACCTACGACGTCCGTGTGAGCGTCGGCGGCACGTCGATTCGCCGGACCGGCGCGTTCCAGGACCGGTTCGGCTCGCCCGCGAGCGCGACCGTCCCCGTGGACTACAGCCGCGAGGACCGCGACGCCATCCCCTACGAACTGACGCCGGACCGCGCCGGCACCCGTGCGGCGGTCGCGCCCCGGGAGATGCCGTTTCCCCGCTCCGTCGCCCCCCCGGCCGACGCCCTCCCCGGCCGGCCGCTGGGGACGACCCGTCTCGGCGACCTCGTCCTCGTCTCGACGCTCCTCGACGCGCCGCCGGCGGGCGTCGAGGACGACGGCTCCTACCTCGCGGTCTCGGCACGGACCCCGTACAACCGGACCGTGGTGCCCGCGATGGCGCTGTCGGCGACCGTCGCCGGCACGGACCACGACCTGACGCGGACGCTCGACCCCGACCTCGGCTACCACTACGGCACGCCCGCCGCGGTGTCGGCCGGTGACGAACTGACGATCCGCGTCGAGACGCCGCCGCAGGTGGCCCGCCACGAGGGGTACGAGACGGCGTTCACGACGACCGGGACGGCGACGCTCGTCGCAGACTGAGCGGACGGGGGCGGCTTCGAAGCGCTTTTGCGCGGTCCGCCGAAATCGGAGCACATGGACATCGAGCGGGGCACGGTCGTCGAGGCGGTCGCCGCGATGGTGCCGCTGGTCCTGGCGGTCCTCGCGCTCGTCTTCGTCGGGACGCAGTACACCACCGACGCCGGCTTCTCGGCCGAGGGCGGGCGCGTCGTCGTCTTCGTGCTCACCGGTTTCGTCCTCCTGCTGACCGCCATCGGCCTGGTGCTGGCCCGCGTGGACTACTGATCGCCGCTGTCTGGACCGAGCCCGCCGTTGCAGTCGGCGGTCTTCAGTCGTCGCTCCCGGACCGCTCGCCGGCCGCCCGTTCCTCGACCGCCCCGGCGTAGTAGTTCAGCGGGTGCTCGACCCGGGCACACCGGTCGTCGCGCTCGGCCTCGGGCACGCAGTCGCCGTAGGCCTGCATCACCGCACACGACGGCGACGGGTAGTCGGCCCCGGCGTCGCCGGCCAGCCGACCGTAGCGGTACTCGACGGTCTCCAGGTCCGTCCCCGCGATGGTCGCCGCCTCCTCTGCGTCCGCGCCCGCCGACGCGAGGAAGGCCACCAGCGCGAAGGCCGAGTGGTCGGGGAGGTCCTCGCCGGCCCGCGACCGCTCGATCAGTCCCTCGACACAGGGGGGAAACGCCGCCGGCGTCACCGACGCGTCGATGGAGCGCGGCAGCCGGTAGTCCGACAGCGCCTGCGAGACGCGCTCGACCTCCTCGTCCAGCGCCGTCGCGACCGGGTCCGGCACGGACAGCGGCAGCCCCGAACGCACTCGCTCGTACACCGCTTCCCGGAGGAGAGCGTACAGTTCGTCCCGCTCGACCGGCACGCGACCGTCGTGCAGGTCTCGCGCCACCAGCCGCCACCCCTGTCCCTCGAGGTCGGCGGCCAGTTCGAGGTACGGTCCGACGGCCACCTCGAAGCCGTCCTCCCGTTCGGTGACCGCGTCGGCGAGGTCGAACTCCGCGAGCAGTCGCCGCAGTTCGATGCCGGCCGAGAGGCTGTCCGGCGCGGGCGTCTCTACGTCGTCCACGAACCGCTCGTGGGCGGTGCGGGCCTCCGCCCGGGCGTAGGCGTCGGTCAGTCGCTCGTCGTCCACCAGCGAGACGACGACGCGGGCCACGGGGTACGAGAGCAGTTCCGTGCGGACGCGGTCGAGGTCGCCGACGCCACCCTCGCGAATGGCCGCCTCGACGCGCTCTACCCCCCGCTCGACGGCCGGACCACCGGCCTCGACGAGTACGGCGAGGTCCACGTCGGCCTCCTCGACGGCCGCCCTGGCCGCCGCGAGGAAGGGGTAGCGGGCGTGGAGCCGATCCATCGTCCGGGGGTCGGTTCCCGCGGGAATAAAACACGCGGTCGGGTCGCTCACCGGCTTCCCTCCGCCGGCGGCGACCACCCGACCCCGGGCTTGATTTGGCCACGCACCGACGGTGGCGCCATGTCCGACGAGACGCCGGACCGCGCGGACGCCCCCGACGGCTTCGCGCCGGTCCACGGCCACTCGCCGCGACCGTACGACTGGGTCGGCGGACAGATAGCGCGCCGTGCCCGCCTCTCGCCCGACGCCGTTGGCCTCCGGGACACGACGACGGACACGCCGCTGACGTACGCGGCCCTCGACCGGCGGGCGGACCGCGCCGCCGCCCTCCTCGCCGACCGGGGGATCGGCCCCGGCGACCGGGTCGCCGTCGTCTCGCGCAACCGTCCCGAGGTCGTGGACCTCTTTTTCGGTGCGAGTCGCCGCGGCGCGGTGCTCGCGCCGCTGTCACACCGCCTCGCGCCGCCGGAGACCGCCGAACTCCTCGCGGACGTCGCCCCCGACCTCGCGGTCGTCGAGGCTCCGTTCGTGGACGACCTGAAGACCGCTCTCGACCGTCTCGAGGAGTCGCCGCCGACGCTCGTCCTCGGGACGGGCGGCATCGCGGGGACCGACGGGCCGGCCCCGGAGACGACCGACGGCGACGCCCTCGACGGCCGTTACGCCGCGGCGCTCGCGGACCACCCCGAGACCGCCGACCCGCCCCGGGCCGACGTCTCGCTGGCCGACCCGGCGCTGTTCCTGCACACCGGTGGCTCGACGGGGACGCCGAAGGAGACGGTCCTCACCCACGGCGCACTGCTCTGGAACGCGTTCAACACCATCACCGCGTGGGGCCTCCGCCCGGACGACGTGACGCCGATGACGTTTCCCACCTTCCACACCGGCGGCTGGAACGTCCTCACCCTCCCCCTGTTTCAGGTCGGCGGCGAGGTGGCCATCGCCCGCGAGTTCGACCCCGCCGACGTGCTCCGGTCGGTCGAGCGTCTCGGTGCGACGGTGCTGGTGGCGGTCCCCGCGGTCCTGCGGACGATGGTGGACCACCCCGACTGGACGGCGACGGACCTCTCGACGCTGCGGTTCGTGAAGTCGGGCGGCGGTCCCTGCCGCGAACGCGTGCTCTCGGCGTGGTGGGACCGCGACGTGGACGTCTCACAGGGGTACGGTCTCACCGAGTGCGGCCCGAACAACTTCGCGATGCCAGAGGACTGGGACCGCTCGAAGGCCGACGGCGTCGGCGTCCCCGCGCCGTACGTCTCCACGCGGGTCGTGGACGACGACGGCGACCCCGTGCCGACGGGCGAGGTGGGCGAACTCGAACTCGCGAGTCCCGCCGCGGGCGACCGCTACTGGCGGGCCCCCGACGAGACTGCGGCGGCGTTCGGCAGCGGCTGGGTGTCCACGGGCGACCTCGCCCGCGTGGACGACGCCGGCTACCACTACATCGAGGGCCGGGTGAAGAACATGTACGTCTCCGGCGGCGAGAACGTGTATCCGGCCGAGGTGGAGGACGCCGTCGCCGACCATCCGGCCGTCGAGGAAGTCGTCGTCGTCGGCGTCCCCGACGAACAGTGGGGGCAGGTCGGCCACGCCGTCGTCGTCGGCGACGACTCCCTGGACCTCGACACGCTCCGTGACTTCCTCGACGGCCGTCTCGCCCGGTTCAAGCACCCCCGGAAACTCTCCTTCGTCGCCGAGATGCCGACCTCCGGCCCGGACAAGATAGACCGCGCCGCCATCGAGGCGCGGTTCGGCGCCGGCGAGTAGAGTAATCACGTCTCGCCCCGAGTCGTGCGGTCTCGGCCGATGTCACCGCTCGCGCCCGGCCGCAGTACAGAAAACTTATCACACGAACTGTACGAGTCGTCCGACGGGGATGGACCCGCTCCGATGCGCACAGCCCTCCACGCGCTCGTCCCGTGGGTCCGGCCGGCCGGCGCCGCAGGGGACGGTGCCGGGACAGGGACCGGCGGACCCGGGCCAGAGCGCGACGTGACGCGTGCGGCGACCGACGACCCACCGACGCCGACCGACGCCGCGGCCGCGAGCGACTCGGTGACCGGCGACGGCGGCGGTGACGGTGACGGCGACAGCGACGGGACCGACGGCGACAGTACCGACCCGGACGACAGCAGGCGTGACGACGACGGAGAGAACGGCGACTCGTGGATTCCCGCGTCGCTCGACGGCTCCGGCGACGACCGCCGCCTGTTGCTCGCACTGGTCGGCGTGAGCGCCGTCGCCGTGGCGGTGCGACTGTTCGCTCTCGGGCGCCGCGTGGCGTACTACGACGAGGCGTGGCTGGGCTACTGGGTGCTCCGGGCGAACGAGACGGGCCTCTGGGAGTACCGCCCTATCGTCCACGGTCCCTTCTTCGCCCGGGTCAACGGTCCCCTGTTCGCGGCGGTCGGCGCGAGCGACACGACCGCTCGCCTCGTCGTCGCCCTCCTCGGCGGTCTCGTGCCGCTCGCGGCGTGGCTCTACCGCGAACGACTCTCGCGTGCGGAGACGCTCGTCACTGGCCTGTTGCTCGCCGGGACGCCCCTGCTCGTGTACTACTCGCGGTTCATGCGCAACGACGTGCCCCTCGCCGTGTTCGCCGTCCTGACGGTGGGCTTCGCGGTGCGCTTCGCGGACACCGGCCGCCCGCGGTACCTCCACGCCGGGGCGCTCTCGCTCGCGCTGGCGTTCACCACGAAGGAGAGCGCCCTCCTCTACGTCCTGACGTGGGTCGGGGCCGGCGCTCTCGTCGCCGACAGCACGCTCCTCGCCGCCCGCGCCCGGTCGGACGACTCCGTCCGCGGCACCGTCGCCCGCGCCGCCGACCGAACGGCCGCCGCCGGTCGCCGACTGTGGCCCCACCTCGTTGGTGCGGGTGTCCTCTTTCTCGCCGTCGTCGTGTACTTCTACGCGCCACGGACGCCGCCAGGCGAACCCGGACTGCGAACGTTGCTGTCCGACCCGACGACCGTTCCGGCCGTCGTCGGCGAGGCGACACTCGGCTCGTTCGAGTCGGCCGTCGAGCACTGGGTGGCGGGCGGCAAGCAGCGCCACGCCTACCTGCCGTACCTCGTCGACACGGTCCGGACCCTCGGCGCGGGCAGTCTCGCGGTCGTCGTCCTCGCGCCCGTCGGCTTCCTCGCCGACCGGCACCTCGGCGACGGCCGCCCGCTCGTCGGCTTCAGCACCTACGCCGGCGCGGCGGCAGTCGTCGGCTACCCCCTCGCCAACAACTTTCCAGTCCCGTGGTCCGCGGTCCACGCCGTCGCGCCGCTCACGGTTCCGGCGGCCGTCGGCGCCGTCTTCCTCGTGCGGCGCGCCGTCGCCGGTCTCACGACCGCGGCGGACGCGGACGCGACGCCGCCCGGCGCGGTCGCCGACGGCGGGGACCGGTCGCCGGGCCGGCCGGACGCCGTCGCCGTCCTCCGTGCCGTCGTCGTCGCGGTCGTCCTCGTCGCACTGGCGGTGCAGGCCGCCGGGGTGACGGCCACGACGAGTTACCTGCAGCCCCACGAGAGTCCCGAGGATGACCCCGGCAGCGAGGTGGTGTACTACGCGCAGGCGCCAGCGGAGATAGCGAACGTCCGCGCAGCCATCCGGCAGGCGGCGGCGACGCCGGACGAACCGGACGTGGTGTACGTCGGCAGGTCGCTCGCGGCCGAGGAGGAGGGGCTCTCGCGGCCGCCGCCGCCCGGTGCCTTCTACGCCCGCAACCCGTTCCCGTGGTACACCGAGGCCCACGGCGCGACCGTCGAGAGCCACGCTTCGCCGTCCGGTCTCGCGGACGTCTCCCGGCCCGCCGTGGTCGTCACGACCGAGGAGCACCGCGACAGCGTCGCCGACCGTCTCCCCGACGACTACGCCGTCCAGCAGTACCCGCTGGACGACCGCGGCGATCGCTCCGTGGTCGTCTTCTTCCGCCCACCCGACGACGGCTGAGTCCCGCCCGAGTCTAGTCCACGGTGTAGCGGTCGAACCGCCCGGCGGCGCTGCGTCCCGCGAGGAGAACCGCGAGCGTCGTGACCCCGACCTGGACGCCGACGGCCCCGGCGACGGCGACCGACGAGTCCGGCAACAGCGTCGGCAGGTCGGCGACCGAGAGTAGCGCGAGCGTCCCCGGCGTCGAGAGCAGCGCCAGCGCGACGAAGTACGCTATCGAGGCGGCGAAGGAGGGGACGACGACGGTCGTACTCCCCGAGACGCGCACGCTGTCGAAGCCCGGCAGCACCGTACCGACGGCGACGGCGACGGCAGCCGCCAGTCCCGCGAGTGCCGCCGCGACGACCACGCCCACCGGCAGGGCGACCGCCGGGAGACCGCCACCTATGGCCGTGACCAGCGCCACGCCGCCCCCGAGGGCAGCACCCGGCAGCGCCGCCGCCAGCAGTCGCCCACGGACGAACGACCGCCCCCGGACAGCCGTCAGCACCGTCGGCAGGCAACGCCCCTCGTCACCCAGCGGGTTCAGCCCCAGTCCCGCGCCGCTGGCCCACGCCGCGTACAGCGGCACGTACACGTACAGCGAGCCGAGTATCTGCGCCCGGGCACTGGGGTCCAGCCAGAGCGCGACGATACCCCCGACGGGGTACAGCGTGTACACCAACTTCACCGGCGCCCGCAGCGTCCGCAGCCACACCGCCCGCACGACGGCCCGCACCGCGAGCGACGCCGGCGGCGCCGGCACGCGCCCCAGTCCACCGGGGTACTCCGTCGCCGCCGACCGCGGTGGCTCGGTGAGCCACAGTCGCTCGACGGCCACGCTCGCGACGAGCGGTCCCCCGACGACGCCGGCGAGCGCCCACCCGACGCCGGCGAGTGCCCACCCGCCGTCGGCGACGTCGGCACTCGGTCCCAGCGCGAGGTCGGCCAGTCCTCCCGGCGGCAGTCCCGCGACGAGTGCGAGCGGCCGGACCGCGGGCAGTCCGACCGTCGCCGCGACCGCCGCGCCCCCGACGACTGCGGCCGTCCCGACGGCGACGACGAGTCGAATCCACCCGACGCCGCGTCGCCGTGCCGCCTCGACGACCGCCTTCAGTCCCACCCCGAGCGGGTAGCCCGCCCCGACGGCACTGCCCACCACCAGCGTTCCCGCGACCCCGACCGTCGCCGCCGTCGGCCGGCCGGCGAGTTCCCCCGCCACCAGCGCCGACAGCGCCACCGCCGGGCCGAGGACGCCCGCCGCCCGGAGCCACTCGGCGCCGACGACGCCGAGCACCGCTCGCCGGGGTGACAGCGCCAGTAGCACCGCCGCAGGGGCGTCGAGACGGCCCGTGACGCTCGCCACTCGCGACACCATCGCGACGGTCAGACTCACCCAGACGCCGGCGACCGCCGCCCGCGCGAGTACCAGTCGCGTCACGTTCGCGCCGCCGAACCCCGCTCGCACGAGCAGTCGATCCACGGCCCACCCCGGCACGATCCTCGCCGGAAACAGTCCG
The DNA here is from genome assembly GCA_964512525.1 of uncultured Halobacteriales archaeon. GTDB lineage: Archaea > Halobacteriota > Halobacteria > Halobacteriales > SW-7-71-33 > SW-7-71-33. The sequence goes on along the minus strand of CAZEIO010000032.1, from coordinate 5,185 downwards.
ACGGCGACGCTCCCGGCAGTGATCGTCGCCGTGCCGACGGCGAGGACCGTCATCGCGACCAGCGCCGCCGGGTCGTCGAGCAGTCGCCGGACGCTCCGGCGTACTTCCGTCGCCGCGACCCGCGCCACGCGACGGTCGAGGACGCCACCGCGCCGACGGCCGTATCCCGTCTCGCGAGCCCACTCCGACTCTCGCTCGGCCTCGACTGGTCCGCGCTCTCGCTCGTGGCGGTCGCTCACGGCCCCGGACTACCCTCGTCGCCCGTCCCGGTTCCGTCGCCCTCTCTCTCGGCCGCCCGCCGCTCGAACAGGACTCGCCCGATCATCGAGAGCACGATGCCGCGGTCGGTCCGGCTCTCGACCGCCGCCTCCACGAGACCGTAGCCCTCCCGTGGCTCCTTCCCGACCGTCTCGGTCTGCACCCGCAACTTGTCGCCCGGTCGCACCGGCTCCGGCCAGCGCAGGCGGTCCACGCCGGACGACCCCATCGCCCCCGACTCGCGCAGGTAGCCGTCCACCAGCACCCGCATCGTCATCGCCGCGGTGTGCCAGCCGGAGGCAACGAGTCCGTCGAAGACGGCCGAGTCGTCGTCGCCCGCGGCGAGGTGGGCCGGTTGCGGGTCGTACCGCTCCGCGAACTCGCGAATCTCGTCGGCGGTCACCGCGTACGTGCCGACGTCGCGGACCACCCCCACCTCGACGTCCTCGAAATACCGGTCCATACCGCCCGTGGGGGACGCACCGACTTCCCGTTTTGGTGCGGGCGGGGTCGCAGGAGCGGCGTCGGAGTGTCGCGTACGGCGCGAACCGCCACGTTCGACCGCGAGCGACCGGCTCTCTTTGATCCACAGTTTTGGATCGAGCGGTGGCCGCAGGCCACTCGAGGTCGAAAGAGGCCGACGGGCACGGCGGGATTCGAACCCGATGGCGAGACTCGCTGTGCTCGTCTCGCGTGGTTCGAATCACCGCCTCGGATCGTGGTTCGCTCCTCACGTCCGTTCGTCGCAGAACCACGGGCACGGCGGGATTCGAACCCCACTCGCTCCCGTTCACTCCCTGTGGTCGCTCACCTCCCGCTCCCTGCTTCGAATCCGCGGTGCCGCTCCCGCTCGCATCGCTCGCGGAGAGCGGGCACGGCGGGATTCGAACCCACGACCGTCGGATTAGAAGTCCGACGCTCTGTCCGGACTGAGCTACGTGCCCCGGCCCTCTCTCCCGTGCGACGTGGATTCAAACCTCTGGTTTCGCGCGACGGGACACTTATTGTCGCCCGACGCCCACGCGAGGGCATGGACCGCCAGCAGTTCATCGCGCTCGTCCTCGTGGTGCTGATGATAGGGTCGATGCTGGCCTACGCCGTCTCCGTCGTCTAGTCCTCGGCGTCGTGGGGCGGTATCGCGGCGACATCCTTGGCCGTCGGTGCCCGGTCGTCGGGCAGGCGCTCGATGCAGTCGTAACAGAGGAAGTGCTCGGTCTCGTCGGTCAACTCGAGCGTGACGCCGCCGGTGCGGTCGCCGCCGAACGACCAGAGGTTCGCCACCCCGCCGGCTATCGTGACCGACTTTCCGCAGCCGTCACAGGGGTCGCTGCTCACGGTCGCAGTTCCGGCTCCCGGCACAAGACTCTGCCGTCCGCCGCCGCACAAGCGGGAGATTAAGGCTGTGCGGTCGAAGTGTGTATATGCGCGTGCTGGTCACCGGGGCGACGGGATTCGTCGGCGGTCGTCTCGTCCCGGCCCTCATCGAGCGCGGTCACGAGGTGGTCACGCTCGTCCGTGACCCGAGTGACTACGACGCACCCCCGGGCGTCGCCGTCGAACGGGGCGACCTGCTCGACCCCGGGAGCATGGACGCCGCCTTCGAGAACGTTGACGCCGCCTACTACCTCGTCCACTCGATGGACGACGGCAGCGGCGAGGACTTCGCCGAGCGCGACCGCCGGGCGGCCCACAACTTCGCGAGCGTCGCCTCCACCGCCGGCGTGGACCGGGTGGTGTACCTCGGCGGCCTCGGCGACGACGCCGACGACCTCTCGAAACACCTCGAGTCCCGCCGCGAGGTCGAGCGTGTCCTCGCCGAGGGCGACTACGACCTCACCGTCCTCCGGGCGGCCATCATCATCGGCAGCGAGAGCGCGAGCTTCCAGCTCGTCCGGCAACTCGTCGAGCGCCTGCCGGTGATGGTGACCCCTTCCTGGGTGCGCACCGACTGCCAGCCGATCGGCATCGACGACACCCTCGAGTACCTCGTCGGCGTCCTCGACGCGCCCGAGACTGCTGGGGGAACGTACGACATCGGCGGCCCGGACGTACTCACCTACCAGGCGGTGCTCCGCCGGACCGCCGAGGCGCTCGGCACCACCCTCTTCATCGTCCCCGTGCCGGTGCTCTCGCCGAAGCTCTCGGCCTACTGGCTCGACTTCGTCACCAACATGCCCCGCAGCATCACGCACCCACTGGTGGCCGGTCTCCGCAACCCCGTGGTCGTACAGGACGACAGCATCGAGCAGTACGTGGACGTGGACCTGACGCCGTTCGACGAGACGGTCCGGCGGGCGCTCGGTTCGGACGCCGTCACCGTCTCCGGGTCGCGCGGTCGCCGCGGCACGGTTGACACCGACGCGGACGAGGTGACCTCGCCGGAATGACGCGTGCGGACACTCGTTACGGCGAGGCCTGGGTGTACGAGAGCATCGTCGGCGCGCTCCCGGGCGTCGAGGTGCCCAACCGCGTCGCCCTCGCCGTCCAGTTCTTCGGCTTCGAGGCGCTACTGGTCGTGTTGTGGACGCTGTACGACCTCCCGTTCGAGGCGCTCGTGGCGGGCACCGTCGCGGTGACGGTGGCCGCGGTGGGTAGCGCCGTGATGCTCGAACTCGGCGACCGCCTGCGGGAGATTCCAGCACCCGAGGCGTACCGCCGTCTGCTGTTCGGGTCGAGCGTCGAGGTCGTCCTCGGCGTCCTCGCCTTCGTCGCCCTCGTCACGCACCTGTTCGTGTACGACCCGCAGAACAGCGCCGAACCGCTGGTGGTGACGCTGTTCGGTCCCCTCGCCGACCAGCCGACGCCGGTGGTGTACATTACCCTGCTGGTCCTGTGGGACGTCGTTTACCGGATCGGAACCGGCTGGTGGGCGTGTGTCGTCGCCTTCTGGCGCTCGTACCGGTTCTCGTTCGACGCCGAGACCGCTCGGCGCTTCCAGCGGGCCGACGCGATCAACCTCGGCTTCGGACTGGTGCAGACGCTCCTGCTTCCGTTCGTCGCCGACCGGCCGGTGTTGCTGGTGGTCGTCGCCGGGCACGTCCTCGCGGTGGTCGGCGTCTCGGGCGCCTCCATCGCGATGCTGCAGCTGCGGATGCCGAGCCCCGAGGACGACGACGACCTCACTCCGAGTTGATCTCCTCGAACTGGTCCAAGAGGTCCTCCGCCGACTCCCCCGAGAACTCTACCTCGCCCTCGTACTGGGTGCGCTCGTCGTCGAAGTCGGTCTCGACTTCGCTGTTTTTCTGCTCGCGGCGCTCGTGCTCGTCTTCGTCGTAGTCACCCAGTGACATGGTACCCCTGCCAATCGGTACCACGCGCATATCAATCTATCGGGGATGTACGTAGTCTATATATGCCGCTGTCGGGCGGCGGTCTCCGCGGTACCGGCGGCGCAAGTTGGAAACGTCCGCCACCCCACGTTCGACCGTGGCACGACCTCTCCGGTTCCGGCGGTCGCGCGAGCGGTGGTCGCCGGAGCGCGTCCACGACACCCTCCTCCAGCCGCTGGACGCCAACCTCGGCGCGACCGCGGTCGCCCCCCACTTCGAGCCGAACGGCCCGTTCGAGGCCCACCGCTTCGAGGTGGACAACGGCGACGTGGCCCTGTTCTGTCGTGGCGACGACGAGGCCTTCTGGATGGGCAACACCGAGACGCCCTCGGCGCTGTGGGAGACCGACAAGTACGGCTGGACGGAGGTTCCCTACCCAGTCTCCCGGTGGGCACAGCGGGAACTGCTCACCGACCTCCGGGCGGCGGCACCGTGGCTGGAGCCGTACCCACACCTCGCGTGGTTCTTCCTCCCCGTCCTGATGTCGAAAGACGGCCGCGAGACGACCCGGCGCTTCCTCTCCGACCACGCCGCGGGGTTCCCGGACGCCGACCGCGACGCCGCGCTGTCGTACTACGAGACGTTCCTCCACACCGGCGTTCTGGACCCCTACCGCGAGACGATGGCCGGCAAACTCGGGACCAGTCCCACCCTCGACCTCACGCGGATGCGCTCGGCCATGTCCGAGTTCACCGTCGCCCGCCTCCTCGTTCGCTCCGGCTACGCGGTCACGCCCGAGATAGAGGTCACCACCGGCCACGCACTCGACTACCGGGTGGTCCCGGAGGGCGCGGACGAGGCGGCCCACGATGGCGGGACGCTCGTCGAGGTGACCCGTCCGCAGCCGCCGGCCGACCGCAACGCAGGCACGCCGGTCGCCGCCCTCAGGGAGACGGTCGCCGGCAAGGCCGACGGACAGCTGCGGAACCACGACCGCGTCGTCCTCTTCGTGGACTGCTCGTCGTTCTCGGACGACGAGTGGCGCGCCCTCGCCGACCGCCGGCCGGACGTCCGGCACCGCCCGGCGGTGGTCTTTCGCGCCCGGCCCGGCGGCACGACCGAGGGCTACCGCGACGGCCGCGTGCCGCTGGACCTGCCGGCGGTGACGTGGCTGTGAGCGGTGTCGCCGTCTGCCGGACCGTTCAGAAGGAGACCTGGTCGAGCGCGTAGGGGCCGTCCGGCGAGACGGGGTCGCGGTCGCTGTACCCGGTGCGGCCGACGGCCTTCTCCGACAGTCCCGAGAGGACGGCGAAACGGGCCTCTTCCGCCGTCTCGTACGTCTCCTCGCCGGCGCGGCCGAGCGCCTCGCAGACCGCCTCCGTGCCCATCTGCAGTTCTATCTCCTCGTCGCCGCAGTGCTCGACGAGTTCCTCGGTGGTCAGCGGGTAGTCCGCCGCGTCGATGCTGTCGCGTATCTCGTCGAGTAACATACCCGATCCCAAATGATAGTCCATGATAAACTTTCCGCTCGGCCGGTCTCGTCGCCACCCCGCGAGAGGGACAGGGCTTTTGCTCGCCGGGGTGCAGTTGCGTGTATGCTCGATTACCTCTCGCTCGAGGCCGACCTCGACAGCGAGGAGCGGCTGATCCGCGACACC
>CAZEIO010000031.1:0-14965 GCA_964512525.1 uncultured Halobacteriales archaeon | reverse complement strand
TCGGAGTTCTTGAAGTCGAACTGGTAGGTCTGGTGGTCGCAGTACTGGGCGGCGATCTCGGTCTGGACCTCGTCGAGGTCCATCGCCTCGAACTGCAACCAGACCATGGTGCCCGTCGTGTCCTGCGTGAGCACTTGGTCTACCTCGATACCGATTTCCTCGCCCGGCGTCAGTTCCCCCTCGACGAGGTGGTCGGCGAGGATCTTCTCGGTGATCGTCTGTCCCATAACGTCCCGCGAGTGGGGCCCGCGCGGAGATAAAACCCCCGTGTCACCGGCCGCGATACCGGCGAGGCTCGCCGCCGTCGGTCGTCCCCCAGACGGCGAAAGCCACAAACTGCGGGCCGATTCACCGCCGTGCGTGACCGACCACCACGACAAGCTCGTCCGCGACCGGATACCCGAGATCGTTCGCGAGGATGGCAAGCGACCCGTCACGACGACGGTCGAGGGCCAGGCCTACCAGCGTCGCCTGATCGCGAAACTCGAGGAAGAGGTCGCGGAGTACCGCGACTCCCGACACCCCCGGGAACTGGTGGACGTTCTCGAGGTCGTCCACGCCCTCCGGACGTATCACGGCCTCGATGCCGACGAACTGGCGGGTCGTCGCGAGGCGAAGGCGGAGCGAAACGGTCGGTTCGACGAGGGGATCGTCCTGGACCGGGTCGAGGAGTGAACGCCGGGGCGGCGGGAGCGCTCCGAGGACCGGACGGTTTTTCAGTCAACCGGCCGCCAGAGCCGGTAGTGAGCGACCCGCTCTCGACGGGCTGTGACGCCCTCGACGACCTGCTCGGCGGCGGCCTCGAACGCGGCGCCGTCACGCAGGTGTACGGCCCACCCGCGGCCGGCAAGACGAACCTCTGTCTGTCGGCCGCCGTGGAGGCCGCCGCGGGCGGGGAGACGGCCGTCGTCGTGGACACGGAGGGACTGTCGGTCGACCGCTTCGAGCAACTCGCCGCGGCCCGCGCCCGCGAGGCGGACGTCCCCGTCGAGGAACTGGCCGGCCGCGTCGTCGTCGAGTCCGCGCACGACTTCGAGGAACAGGAGGAGGCGGTGCGGGACGCCGCCGACTTCGCCGAGGGAGCCGGACTGATAGTCCTCGACAGCGCGACGGGGTTCTACCGCGTCCGGCGGCTGGAGGAGAGCGAGGACGACGCCGGCGAGACCCTGCGCCGCGTCGCGAAGCAGGTAACACACCTCCTCGGCCTCGCGCGCCGGCACGACCTCGCGGTCCTCGCGACGAACCAGGTGTTCACGGACCCCGACGGCGACCGGGCGCGACCGTTGGGCGGCTACACGCTGGAACACTGGTCGGGGACGATACTCCAGTTGGAGCGCTTTCGTGGCGGCAACCGGCGGGCCACGGTCGAGAAACACCGCTCGCGGCCGGCGGGCGAGTCCGCGCGCTTTCGCATCACGGACGAGGGGCTCGACGGCGTGGACGACCCCGCAAAGCCCTGACCGAGAAACGACGGGAGGCGACCGCCGGGCTACAGCTCGCCGAGTTTCCGCAGTAACTGGCCGCGGTACTCCTCGTCGCTGGTGATCCCCTTGAGTTCGAGGACGTTGCGCTCTAGCTTGTCCACCGCGATGTTGAACGCGTTCTCGGCGCCGTAGCCCTCGCCGGAGCCGGCGACCTGACCCTGGGAGGTTCGCAGGCGAATCTGGCACTGGATCAGCGGCGTGCCGCGCATCCGCTCTTTGTGTTCGTGGAGGCGGACGTGGGCGTGCATCACCTGCATCCTGCCGTACTTGTCCGCGACGGCCTCGATGGACTGGCGCACGGCGTCCCGAGAGAGCCCCTCGAGGAGGTCGATGTTCGTAATCTGGACGTCCATGTGCTCGCGTTCGGTGTACGAGAGCGCCCGGAGGACGTCGGTCTTGGTGACGACGCCGACGACGCGGTCCTCGTCGTCGGCGGGCGTGACGACGAGACCGCCGTAGTCCTCGGTGAGCATGTGTTCGACGGCGTCACGCACCGACGTCTCCGGCGTGGTGGTGGCGACGGGCGACGACATGACGTCGAGGATGGGGATGTCGAGGATGCGGTCCACGTCGCCCTTGCGGTCGCCACGGGTCTGCTTGTCCATGTCACGGACGACAACGTCGGAGATGTCGTGCGTCGTGGCGAGACCGCTGAGGCGGCCGTTCTCGTTGAGGACGGGCAGCCGCGAGACGCCGTGTTCGCGGAGGCGGTTGATGGCGACGCCGATGCCGTCGTCCTCGCGGACGGCGACGATGTCCTCGGAGTGGATGTCCGCGACGGTGAGCGTGTCGAGGTTCTCGAGGACGGCCTCGAGGATGGCGTCGGCGGTGACGATTCCCCAGAGGTCGTCGCCCTCGAACACCGGCGCGACCTTCGTGCCACCCTCGATGAGCATCCGGGCCGTCTCGCGGACGTCCTCGTCGCGGTCGATTCGGGGGGCAGGGTCGTTCCGCGAGGGCTTGATGAGCGAGGCGACCTTCGCGTCGTCCTCGATGTGGGACTGGATGAGTTCGCGCTCCGAAAGTACGCCGGCGTACTCGCCGTCGTCGGTGACGATAACGCCCTTCGGATTCTCGGCCTCGAACAGGGCCCGTACCTTTCCGAGGCGAGTGCCGACGTCGATCGACTCGTGTTCCCGCGTCGCAATCGTAGAAATATCCATCGCCGTCTCGTTTGGCCACCGAGCGTAATCAAAGTTCGTTTGCCCTCCGGACCACGGGAGCGCCGGCGGTCCGAACGGGCAGCCGGAGGCGACACGGCGTCGGGCCAGGTTGGTGCGCCCGTCGCCAGAGACGCCGGGAGTGGAGCGCGCCGCCGGAACCGGAGGTGAGCGGGTGAGTTTCGGGCGAACCGCCGCCGTCGTGGGTGTGGACTGCGGCCTCGCACCGTTTCTGGGCGGGCCCGCCGGCGACGACGGCGGTGCCGCCACGGTCGGGCGGTGCGACCGTGAGCCCGGCGGGGACGGCCGGGCCGTCGGCGGGCGTGGCCACGCCGCGGGCCTCGTTCGAGTGGTCGTCACGACGCACGGAGCGTAGCGAACGGGTGACGTTCGGCGGCCGACGACAGTCCCCGGTACTCAGCCGAACGACCCGAGGAGACCGAAGACCAGCGACGCGAGGGCCGCCAGCATCACCCCCAGCACGACCCAGTCGACGATCCCCCACTCGGTGAACGACTCGGCCTTCTCGCTGTCCGGCGTCACGGCGTCCAGCGTGCTCTCGACGTCGCTGCCCGTGCGGGTTATCTCCTCGCCGTCACAGCGGACACAGGCCGACAGGCTGGTCTCGTACTCCGCGCCACAGGACTCACAGCGCCACTCGCCCATGTCCGGTGGCTCAGACGTGCCGGCGTTCTAACTATTGTGGCTCGAACGACCCGCGAGTCTCCCGACCCGCGCCCGTCTCACAGCGAGACGTCGTAGGTGATACCGGTGCCGCCGGAGACCCGGAGGGCTTCGACGGCCTCGGGGGAGACGTCCACGCCCAGTCCCGGTCCCTCGGGGACGGTCATCCGACCGTCCGAGACAGGGAGACGCTCCGTGACCACGTCGTCGGCCAGCGAGTAGTTCACCCGGTCCGGCGGCAGGTCCAGTTCGGGCGAGGCGGCGACGAAGTGGAGGACGGCGGCGGTCTTGATCCCGAGGTCGAAGCTCGCGTGGTGTGCGAGCGAGACGTTCGCCTCGTCGGCCACGCCGAGTAACTTCTGCGTCGGCAACAGCCCACCGACCGGAATCAGGTCCACGACGGCGGCGTCCACGGCGTCCTCGCGGACGAGTTCGAAGAAGTTGTGCTCGTGGTAGGTGTCCTCGTTGACGGCGACCGGAGTGTGGAGTCGCTGGCGCAGGCGCACGTAGCCGCCGACGTTCCCGACCCGCAACGGCTGTTCGAAGTACTGCAGGTACACGCCGGCGTCCTCGAGTCGTGCGGCCGTCTCGACCGCCTCGCCGTGGCGCATGGTCTGGTTGCCGTCCAGTCGGAAGTCGAGGTCGCCGTCGGTCGCCTCCTGCATCGCGACGAGTCGCTCGACGTCCTGGTCCACGTCGAGACCGCCTTTCGTCTTGATCACCTCGAACCCCTCGTCGCGGGCCCACCGCGCCCGTTCGGCCGCCTCCGCGGGGTCGGTGATGCCGAGACAGTAGGCCACCGGGAGGTCGTCGGTGCGCTTGCCGCCGAAGAACTGGTGCAGGGGCATCCCCTTCGTCTTGCCCAGCGCGTCCCACATCGCCATCTCGACGCCGGCAACGTACGGGCGTATCTGCATGTACGGGTACTCGAAGGCGTCGAGGAAGGACTCGACCTCCCAGACCTCCCGGCCGACGGCCTCGGGAGCGATCAGGTGTTCGACGGCCGCCGTCGCGAGGTTCGGCTCGGGACCGACCGTCGTCTCGCCCCAGCCGACGACGCCGTCGTCGGTCTCGATCCGGACGACCAACCGTCGTATCTCCTCGAAGGTGGTGTAGCCGGCGACGTACGGCGCGACGCCGTAGGGCTCGTCGCGAGAGCGGATGTCCACCCGGACGGGCGTGGCCTCGACGCTCGTTATCTCCATGGGCGTCCTGTTCTCGCCCCGATATTCACTCTACCGACACCCGGCCCGTCGGCGGCCGTGCGCGAGGGTGGCGGCCGAGAGAGTCGGCGGGGGTCTCCTCAGTCGCTCCCGTCCGCGTCGCGGTTGTGTTCGTGGACCGTCTCGTACAGCGCCGCGAGTTCCGCACAGACGTGGTCGTACAGTTCCCGGCCCTTCTCGGCGGTGGCGAGTTCGGGGTCGCCGACCACCCCGGACTCTGTGTACTCGTCGAACGAGCGGTAAACCGCGAGCGGCCCGCCGACGAACATGTCCTGCCGGACGTGGTCGTACGCGTCTTCCATCGTCGTTCCCTCGGCGCGGTCTTCGTCCACGAGGTCGGGGCGGAGGTGCAACAGCAGCGAGGTCTCGAACTCGCCGCCGTGACCCATCCCGCCGACCTCCGAGTCGCGGACAGCGTCCACGACGTCGGCGGCGAGCGCGTAGTAGGTGAGACTCGACACCTCGACGTCGGGGTGCTCGGCGCCGACCGACGCGCGGACGGCCTCGACGAGGGCGGCGTTGCCGCCGTGGCCGTTGAGAAAGAGGAGGGCATCGAAGCCGTTCTCGAGGGCGGTGTCGGCGACCCCCTCGAGGAGGTCGGCGAGGGTCTCCCGGGACAGACTGACCGTCCCGCCGAACGACAGGTGGTGCGCGGAGAGGCCGGTCCAGACCGGCGGCGTGACGAGTATCGGCACGTCCGCAGCGGCCGTCGCGGCGCCGTGGGCGACGGCGTCCACGAGGAGCGTGTCCGTCGCGACCGGGAGGTGGTGGCCGTGCTGTTCGAGGCTCCCGACCGGGACGACCAGCAGGGAGCCGTCTCGTGCCGCGCGGTCGCGGACCTCGCCGGCGGGTCGGGTCGCCCACGCGGCGTCGGTGTGTCGCATGCGCCGGCTTCGACCGACCGGCGCAAATAGCCTCCGCCGGCCGGCGTCGCGTTCGGTCCGGCCTACGGGACGGTCGCGACGACCTCTATCTCGACGTCCACGTCCACGGGGAACTCGCCGACTTCGACGGCGCTCCGGGCCGGGTACGGCTCGGTCACGTGGTCGGCGTACGCCTCGTTGAGAGCGTCGTAGTCGTCCACGTCGCCGAGGTACACGGTCGTCCGCACGACGTTCGCGAGCGAGGTGTCGGCGGCCGCGAGGACCGCCGCGAGGTTCTCCATCGTCAGGTGGGTCTGTGCGGCGACGTCGCCGTCGATGACGGCGCCGGTGTCGGGGTCGATGGGGCCCTGGCCGGCGGTGTACACGGTGTCGCCGTCGCGAATCGCCTGCGAGTAGGGGCCGATGCTCGGTGGCGCGGCGTCGGTCTCGATTGCCTCCATGCCGGACCGACAGAGACACGCGGCCGAAAAGAGGGTTACCGTCGGTCGGCGGCGGCCGTCGCCTCGCGGTTCCCACGGGCCGTCGAGAGGGGCCACCGCCGTCGTTCTCCCGGCAACCCTTTGAGTGCGCTGGAGCAACGGGCGCACATGCAGACACACATCGTCCCGGTGGGGTTCGACTACGACCGGATCATCGCCCCACTCGTCCGGGACCAGATGGACGTCGACCGCGTCATCCTCCTCGAGGGGACCGTCGGCAGCGAGGCCAACGTGGAGTACTCGCGCAACCTCGCGGAGAAACTCGAGGGGGACTTCCGGAACCTCCTCGGGGCGGCGACGGAGCGGGCACAGCTGGCGAGCGTGTACGACTACGACGCCGCCTTCGAACAGGCGTACGACCTCATCAACGACGAACTCGAGGCCGACGACGACGGGGGCGAGGTGTGGGTGAACGTCTCCTCGATGCCCCGGCCCGTCTCGATCGCCTTCGCCACCGCCGCCCACTCCATCATGGTCGAGCGACCGGAGGACCGCGACCGCATCCACACCTACTACACGGCGCCGGAGAAGTACCTCGAGACCGAACTCGCGGAGTGTCTGCGAGACGGCATCGACCTCGCGGCGGAGGCGGCGTCCGCCGAACCGGCCGCCGACCACGACGAGCGACTGGCGACGTGGCTGTCGGGGGCCCGCCAGCTCATCGAGGAGTTCGACGAGCGCGGCACCACCATCGGAGCCAAGGAGTTCGACGGCAGTCACGTCATCGAACTGCCGGTGGCGTCCTTTTCGCCGGTCGAGCCGTTCGAGGAACTCGTCCTGTTCACGCTGGGCGAACACGGCGAGTTCGACTCCGTCTCCCGGCTGGCGGAGGTGCTCGCGAGCGAACTCGGCGAGGAGTACACCGACAGTTTCCGGTCGAAGGTCATCTACAACGTGGACCGCCTCGGTCCCGGCGGCAAGGGCTACGTCGAGCAGCGCCGCGAGGGGAAGTCCTACCGCACCCGACTCTCGCGCATCGGCCAACTGTGGGTCCGGGCACACGCGAGAGAGGAACCGGTCGCCGTCGAGGACTGAGCGGGCACGCGCTCGGAGGCGAGCGACGGGATCGAGACTAAACTACTATTAGCCGCGTCCGAGTGTGCGGGTGGTATGGCGGCGGTCGGACTGTCGGTGGCCTCGAAGGGGTGGTTCGGGGTCGTCCTGCGCGAGGACGGCTGGGAGACGGACCTCTTCCCGTCCGTGTGGAGCGTCTGGAAGCGCCACAGTGCGGCCGCGCGCGTCCTCGTGGACGTGCCGGTGGGACTCCCGGCGACGGAGCGGCGGGCGTGTGACGTGGCGGCGAAGGAACTGCTGGGACCGCGGAAGGCGAGCGTCTTCTACGCGCCGACGCGGGCGGCTGTGTACGAACAGAACGTCGAGCGAGCGAGGGCGGTGAACGAGCGCGAGGCGGGCTTCAGCGTGCAGAACCAGGCCTGGAGCCGCGTTCCCCGCATCCGCGAGGTGGACGAGTTCCTCGACATGAACCCGAGCGCCCGGGACCGCCTCGGCGAGACCCACCCGGAGGTCTGCTACCACGCCCTCAACGGCGGCTCCCCGCTCGAACACGCGCGGACGGCCGACGGCGGCGTGGCCGAGCGTGCGGCACTACTCCGCGAGGAACACCCCGCGGCCGGGGCCATCTACGAGGACAGCGTCGAGCGGTACACCACGCCGTCGTACGCCCCGATGGTGACCGCGCGGGTAACTATCCTCGACGCCGTCGCCGCGGCGGTGACGGCCGACCGCCCCGCGGAGGCGGTCACGACCGTCCCGCGAACGGCCCCACGAGACCGGCGCGGACTGCCGATGCAGATGACGCACCCGACCGACACGCGGCAGGTCCGGCTGACGGCACTCGGGTCGGGAGACGCCTGAGCCGACCGTGCGCACGACGCTCGGGGGACTCCGGTCCGTGCCGGGTTGGCTGACCGAGTTATATCCCGAGCCACTCGTCGTCGCGGACGGAGTACCCGTTCGACCGGCAGAATTTCGCTGCCTCCCGGCGGACGCCTCGCGACCCGGGGAGCGTCTGCCTGTCGTGGATGCGGTCCACGACCCAGTCGGCGATCGCCTGGATGCCCTCGTCCTCGTCGGCGGTGTCGATACGCGCGAGTTCCCGGAAGGTCGTCTCGTAGGCCTTGCGCTGTGACCAGGGAAACTCGGGGTTCGAGAGCGTCTGGCTGGCCTCGACGATTCGCTTCATGCCGGCGGCGACGGTCGGTCGCTGGACCTGTGCCCGGACGGCGGCGGGCGAGTCGAACGTCTCCGCGTCCGTCTCCGGCACGAGTTCCGCAACCGAGTACTGCCGGTCGCCGGCATCGACGAGACTGTCGCCGACGGCGGCGACGACCGCCGTTCCCGTCGCCGGGAACTCGACCGCCTCGAGTGCCGACTCGAGGTCGCCCAGGACTGCCGTCTCGACCGGCGGCTCCGGTTCGTCGCCGCGCTCCAGTGCCGCGGTTACGTCGCGCTCTCGCTGGCGTCTGTCGGCGTTCCGTGCCTGCTTCTCTCGGCCGTCCTTGTCGTCTGACATTCCCTATCCTACGCTCCCCAGTCGGATACACCTGTGGTCGGTGGGACCGACTCGGGCGGCCGAGACCCGGTCAGGCCCGTTCTTCGACGGCCTCGACGAGAGCGTCGGTGGACTCGACGTACTCGTCCGCCGCGCCCCAGAGCATGGCGTTGACTGGTTCGTCGGGCGAGAACGAGCGGCGGTCGGTCTTCATCGCGACGACCGGCACGTCGTTCTCGTAGGCGATGCCCATCTCCAGGGCGACGCCCTCGTCGGGGACCTGGCCGTCGAGGACCGCCGTCAGGACGTCGGACTCGTAGATGGCGTCCCGGTCCACCTGGAATATCTCGTCCATCACGTCGTGGATGTCTTCGACCGCCGACCGCTCGTACAGTTCGTCGATCTCGATGCCGTCTCGCTGCGGGAGGAACACCTCGTGTCCCAGTGCCTCGAGGCGCTCGGTGAGTCGCTCGTTGAACGTCAGTTCCGCCCGACTGAACAGCGGTGCCGCGAAGTAGATCCGCATGCTCGCGGGTCGGAGACTGCAGGCATAAGCCTGATGCACTGCCGTCTCGCCCGCGCGCAGGCCGCCCGAGAGCCGCGGCAGTCGAACGCCGACGCGCCGGAATCGGGGGACCACGGGAGCGCCGGTACCGGTAGGCCTTTTTGTCGTCCCGGTCCCCCCGACACTATGCCGGAGACCGACCTCACCGTACCGGGCGAGAGCGCGGCGATCACCGCCGCCGGGAGCGGCATCGGACGCCAGATCGCGAGTCACCTGGTCGAGGCCGGCGTGGACGTGGCCGTGAACGACGTCGACGCCGACGCCCTGGCCGAGACCGAGTCGGCACTCGCCGACGAACCAGGCGAACTGGTCACGGTCCAGGGTGACGCGAGCGACCCGGGAGACATGACGGCGTTCGTTGACCGCGCCGTCGATGCGTTCGGCGGGCTAGACGTCCTCGTCAACAACGTCGGGATCGCCGGGCCGACGAAGCCGTGCGAGGAGATCACTCCCGACGAGTTCATGGGGACCCTGGAGGTGAACGTCGGCGGCGCGTTCAACACCGCCCGGGCGGCGATTCCGCACCTGCGGGAGGGAGGCGGACGGGTGGTCAACGTCTCCTCGATGAGCGGAAAGCGCCCGCTCCGGGACCGGACACCGTACACGGCATCGAAGATGGCGATCATCGGGTTCACGCGGACGCTCGCGGTCGAACTCGCCGAGGACGACGTCACGGTCAACGCCGTCTGTCCCGGCAGCGTCGAGGGACCACGACTCCGGCGAGTCATCGAGGGACAGGCCGAGAGTCAGGACCGCCCGTACGAGGACGTCGAACGGGAGTTCCGCGAGGTCTCGCCGATGAACGAGTTCGTCCGGGCGGGCGACGTCGCCGACGCCGTCCTGTTCCTGTGCTCCGAGCGTGCCGGGCGGATGACCGGTCAGGACCTGAACGTCACCGCCGGTATCGTCATGTACTGACCGGGTCGGGCGTGCCTCAGAACGCCGTCGCCGCTGCGCCCTTCAGGTCGAGAAAGTCCCGCACTTCGTCGGCGGTGGCGGGTTCGCGGCCCGCGACCTCGAAGGCGAGGTCGACGGCCTTCTCGACGAGGTCGGCGTTGCTCTCGGCGAGTTCGCCGCGGCGGAGGTAGAGGTTGTCCTCGAGACCGACGCGGGCGTGGCCACCCATCGAGACGGCCTGGGTGATCAGGGGGAACTCGGCGCTGCCGGCGCCGATGGTCGAGAAGGAGTAGTCGTCGCCGAACAGTCGGTCCGCGGTCTGTTTCATGTACGCCAGGTTCTCCGCCTCGGCGCCGATGCCGCCGTTGATGCCCAGGACGAACTCGAGGTGCAGGGGCGGCTCGACCAGGCCGCGCTCGACGCAGTGTCGCAGGTTGTACAGGTGGCCCACGTCGTAACACTCCAGCGAGGGACGGACGTCGTGGTCGTCCATCGTCGTCAGCATCACCTCGAGGTCCTCGAAGGTGTTCTGGAAGACCAGGTCGGTGGTGCCGGCGAGGTACGCCGGCTCCCAGTCGTACTCCCACTCTTCGACCATCTCGACCATCGGGTACAGCCCGAAGTTGATCGACCCCATGTTACAGGAGCACATCTCCGGGTCCAGGCGGGGGACGACCTGGATGCGCTCCTCGGGACTCATCGTCGGCGCACCGCCGGTCGTCGGCTGGACGACGACGTCCGTCTCGCGGGTCACGCGGGCCGCTATCTCCTCGAAGAGGTCCAGGTCGGTCGTCGGTTCGCCGGTCTCGGGGTCGCGGGTGTGGACGTGCACGACGGCGGCACCGGCCTCGCTGGCCGCGATGCACTCCTCGGCTATCTCCGTCGGCGTCACCGGGAGCGCCGGCGACATCGACGGCGTGTGGATCGCCCCCGTCACCGCACAGGTGACGATGACGTTGCCGCTGGGGAGTTCTCTCATGCACGGGTCCGGGACGGACGGGCTAATAGAACCACCGCTCGGCGTCGTCGGCCCGGCCGGGTGGCGACCGGCTACTGTGGCCGCACCAGCAGTCGTACCTGCGAGCCGTCGCGGTCCGCGTAGGGAATAGGGGTGCAGATCACGTCGTACCGGCCCGGCTCCACCCTGGCGAGGTTGTCCACGCCCTCGACGATGAGGATGTCCTCGGGCAACAGCGTGTAGTGGACGTGGTGTTCCTCGAGTGTGGCCCCAGGCTTGTCGGCCGACAGCGCGTCGATCGCGAAGCAGGCGATGTCCTGTTCGACCATGTACTCGGCGGCACCCTTCTTAGGATAGACGAAGTTCCGGAGGTAGCGGTCGGTGTCTGCGGGCGCCATCCCGCAGTCCCAGATGAGGTACTCGCCCGCGGAGAGGTCGTACCGCTCGGCCTGTTCGGCGAGTTCCGCGCGGCTGACCCCCTCGTTCGGCTCCTTGTGCGTGAAGTCACAGACGACGCCCTTGGTGACCATCTCGTCGATGGTGACCTCGTCGATCGTGCGGTGGTCGTCCTTCGAGAGGAAGTGCGTGGGCGCGTCCATGTGCGTGCCACAGTGGGTCTCGATGTGCAGGATCGTCGAGTTGTAGTCGTCCTCCGCGAGGGTGGCGAAGTCCTCGTACTCCACGTCGGGATGCAGCGGCGGCAGCGTCGGACTGTCCTCCGACAGCGTCTGGGTGAGGTCGATCCACTCGCTCATGCGCCCACCTTCGGTCGAATCCGTCTTAACCGTACCTGTACCTGTACGGCCCGGGCGAACGGGCCAGATTCCGGAGCGGACGGCGTGGAGAGGGCCGACGCCGCTACGAGAACTGCGGCAGCACCTCGTCGCCGAACAGTTCGATCCCCCTCGTGTCGGGGAAGTCGAGGAACATCAACTGCAGTTTGGTGAACCCGAGGTCTCGCACCCCCTGGATCTGCTCTGCGACCTCGGCGGGCGTGCCGATGATGAAGTCGCCCTTCTCTATCGCGTCGTGGCGGTCCGACAGCTGGGCGTCCTCCATGTCCGACTCCTCGCCCCACGGCAGCGGGAATATCTGGTCACACAGCGCCTGTAGTTCCTGCTCGTCCTCCCGGACGAGGACGTGTGCGAGCCAGGAGCGCTCGACCTCGTCGGGGTCGCGGCCCTCCTCCTCGAGGTACTCGTCGAACTTCTTCGCCTTGAACTCGATCGGCGGCCCCCGGGCACGACAGGAGATTTCGACGTTCCACTCGTCGGCGTGCTTCGCGGCGACCCGCAGCAACTTCGGGCCGGCCCCGCCGACGACGATGGGGGGATACGGGTCGGCGACCGGCTTCGGTTCGTTGTAGGCGTCCTCGATCTGGTAGTGCTCCCCGTGGAACGTGGGGGCGTCCTCGGTGAACATCGCCTTGCACACCTCGATGCCCTCGTCGAGCATCTCGATCCGCGTTCCGATGTCGGGGTAGTGGAAGTCGTAGCTCGCGTGCTCCTGGTCGTGCCAGGCGGCCCCGAGACCCAGTTGCAGACGACCGTCGCTCAGCCTGTCCACGGTGGTGGCCATCTTCGCCAGCAGGGCGGGATTCCGGTACGTGATCGCGCCCACGAGTGGGCCGAGGTCCACGTCCTCCGTGCGCTCGGCCAGCGCCCCAAGTAACGTCCAGACCTCGTACTCCTCGTAGCGGGGACCGAGCATGAAGTGGTCGGGTGCCCAGAGCCCCTCCAGACCGGCGTCGACCACGGCGTCGACGCCCTGCATCGTCGTCTCGCGGTCGAGCGATTCGAGCAGAGGGGCGTCGCGGTGGACGCCGTCCCCGGGGTAGCACTGGACCATCCAGTCGAACTGCATACCCGATCCCCGGCGACTGCTCTCATAACTGTTGTCCACGGGGGCGTGGGGCCGGCGTCGCTCGCCGGCCGCGAGAGCGGGGGCGGGCCGTGTGTCAGTCCCTGAAGTCGGGAACCGACGACGGGATCGAAGTGAGGATCGCGCTGTAGTCGAGGTAAACGCGCAGTTCCTCGATCTCGTCGTCGTCGTTGAACTGCATGACGTCGGCGAGACCGACGCCCTCGTACGAGCGCCCCTCGGTCGTCCGACCCTCGATCCACCCCTCGCAGACGACGGTGTCGCCGTCCACGTGGTAGTGGTCGATGTGGTGGGCGCCCGCCTCGAAGAACTCGGCGTTGCGTTCGAAGAACCGCCGGACACCGTCGCGACCGTGGAAGATGCCCTCGCGAGGCGACTTCAGGGTGGCGTCCTCGGCGTAGAGGGCGGCGATGTCCGCCGGTCCCGCGTCTGGGTCGTCGGCCAGTTCGAAGTACCGCTTCGCTGTCTCGACGCTCATGCAGGGGGCGGCGTCGGCGCGTCCCTTCACTGTTGTGCACGGCGGTCGTCGTTCGTCCCGTGAGCGGCGAGCGGCGGGGTCGCACTAATGGGGTCCCGAACGCCGCCCGACGGCGACGGCCGGGGACCGACTGCCACGACCGGAAACACTAACGGGGTCGTCCGAATGCCGCCGTGCATGGACGTCCTGTACGTCGGCGACCACAAGTTACAGGCCAACCAGTACTACGCCGGTGCGGACTCCTTCCAGGTGTTCCACCAGAAGGTCCGCGACTACGAACCGCTCCTCGAGGCTCTCGAGGCGGCCTCGGGAGTGTCCGTCGAGCATCTGGACGGACCGGACGCGATGACGGACTTCCCCGACTCGGTCGCGGAACTGGCGACGTACGACGCGCTCATCGTCAGTGACCTGACCCGGGGCACGCTCGAGCCGCACTTCTACCCCGACTCCATTCCGGGACCGAACCTGCTCCGGGTCATCAGGGAGTTCGTGGAGACGGGTGGTGGGTTGCTCTACTGCGGTGGCTGGATGACGTTCCAGGGCTACCAGGGCGTCGGCAACTGGGCGGGGACGCCCGTCGAGGCGGTGCTCCCGGTGGAGATACGGTCGGTGTACGACGACCGGGTCGAGCGACCGGAGGGCGCGGCGGTATCGCTCACGGGGACGGACCACCCGGTGACGGACCACCTCGACGACGGACTCCCGGTCGTGTACGGCTACAACGAGACGGGCGGCGTGCGGGACGGCTGCGACTCGCTCGCCCGGGTGGACGGCCACGACCTGCTCGCCGCGGGCGCGTTCGGCGACGGACGCACCGTCGCCTACGCCTCCGACCCCGGACCGAAGTGGGGGTACGGGATGATGGAGTGGGACGGCTACGATTCGTTCTGGACGCGGGCACTCGAGTGGGTTACCGGCGAGAAGTGACGGCGGCGCAAGCGAGCGCCCGGCGGAGGGACGACGACCACCCGCCGCTCGGACCGGGCCGTGTCCGGTACTC
Source organism: uncultured Halobacteriales archaeon (assembly GCA_964512525.1). Lineage (GTDB taxonomy): Archaea > Halobacteriota > Halobacteria > Halobacteriales > SW-7-71-33 > SW-7-71-33. The sequence continues at coordinate 760 of CAZEIO010000031.1, read as the reverse complement.
GGGGGCGCTGGCCCGTCGATCCCTGCCGACCGGTTCGCCGTCGTCCGACTGGGACGCACGCCACCGGAGCGGGTGCCTGTCCGACCGCCCGGTGACGCCCGGGTCGCCACCGCAGGGACGACCACGCGGCGGTCGAAGAACTCCCTCTCGTGTCGGCGCAGACGTGATGCCGGAACATAGGTTTAATAATCTCGACCGTTTACGTGGGCAAATAGGGATGAAAGACGATAACAAAAAACACACGACATCGCTGTCGCGTCGAACGGTTCTGAGCGCCGCCGGAGCGGTCGGGCTCGGCGCGGGGCTGGCCGGCTGTACGGGTGGCGGGGACGGCGGAGACGGCTCCATCGACATCCCCGACGACCCCGACGCGGCGGTCGACGGGATGTCCGTGACCCACGCGATGGACGCAGGGCACAACACGAACCCGTTCGAGTGGTTCGACGACGAGATCAGTTCGGAGACGGGCGTCTCCGTCGGGGACGTTCAGGGATTCTCGTTCACGGACCTGTACTCGAACCTGGTGACGGAGTTCACCAGCGGGGAGACCAGTTTCGACATGTTCAGCTTCTACCCGCAGTTCCTCGGGGAGTTCGCGGCCAACGGGCACGCGGCCCCGCTGGACGACATGATGGAGGTCGACGGCTGGGACCCCGCCTTCGACGACCTGCTGGCCCCGTTCCGGAACATGTACACCCAGTGGGGCGGCAACACCTACGCCCTCCCCATCGACGGCGACGTGCTGATGCTGGTGTACCGC
>CAZEIO010000030.1:11373-15440 GCA_964512525.1 uncultured Halobacteriales archaeon | reverse complement strand
CGTGATTCTCGACGAGGTCGGCCGGGGCACCAGCACCGTGGACGGCCGCTCAATCGCCCGCGCCGTCGTCGAGTTCCTCCACGACGAGGTCGGCGCCTACACCCTGTTCGCCACGCACTACCACGAGTTGACGGGCCTCGCGGCGGCCCTTCCCCGCGCCCAGACGCTGCACTTCGACGCCGAACGGACCGGCGACAGCGTCACCTTCCGCTACGACGTCCGCGAGGGAGCGGCGTCCTCGTCCTACGGAGTCGAGATAGCGAAGATGGCCGGCGTCCCCGAGGCAGTCGTCGCGCGGGCCCGCGAGTACGTCAGCACCGAGGGTGACGACGGCGACGGACCGACGCCGCCACCCTCCGACCCGCCGGCGGACGGCGGCACGTCCGGCGGCGTGGTCGCCTCGCCCCCGGCGAGCGACGACGCCGACGACGCTCCCGACCCGGGGACGGCCGCCGAGGACGACGCGGTGCGACGCCGCCTCGCCGACGTGGACCTCGCGAAGACCACGCCGCTCGAGGCGCTGAACCTCCTCGCGGAACTGGCGAGCGAGGTCGGTGACGGAGACGGAGCGGAGCGATGAGCGGCGATGGGACGCCGGGCGGCGGCGACGTCGAGGTCGAGGACCGCGAGCGGACGGGTCGCATCGCGGCACTGCCCGAGGCGACGGTCCAGCGCATCGCCGCCGGCGAGGTGGTCACCGACCCCGCGGCCGTCGTCGCGGAACTCGTCGAGAACGCCCTCGACGCCGGGGCCGACCGCGTCGCGGTGGCCGTCGAGGGCGGTGGTGTCGAGCGCGTCACGGTGTCCGACGACGGCCGCGGGATGGTCCCCGCCGACGCCGCTCGCGCCTTCGAGCGCCACGCGACGAGCAAGGTGCGGTCGCCGGCGGACGTCGAGCGAGTCGAGACACTCGGCTTCCGCGGCGAGGCGCTCGCGGCCGTCGCGTCGGCCGCCGGCGAGGTCGAACTGACGACGCGAGCGGCCGGTCACGACGCCGTCTCGGTGACGGCGACCGACGGGGACGGACCGACCCCCGACCCGGCGGCCCGCGGCGTCGGCACCACCGTCACCATGGAGGACCTGTTCGACGACCTGCCCGCCCGGCGGGCGGCGCTCGCCTCGCCCGCCCGCGAGTTCGCGAAGGTGTCCGACCTCGTCACGGGCTACGCCCTGCTCCGCCCCGGCGTCCGGTTCGAACTCGAACACGACGGTAACCGGGTGTTGCGGACGCCGGGGTCGGGCGACCGGGTGGCCGCGCTCGTCTCGGCGTACGACCGCGAGGTCGCCGGCGCCGCCGTCGAGTTCGCCGACCGCTCGGGACCGGTCCGTGTCGAGGGACTGGTCTGTCGGCCGTCGGTCACGCGGGCCAGTCGCGGCCACGTTCACGCCGCCGTCGCCGGGCGGCGGGTCCGCGAGACGGCGCTCGTGCGCGCCGTCGAGGCGGGCTACGACCGACTGCTGCCGGGCGACCGCCGCCCGATAGCGGCCGTGGACGTGACGATCCCGCCCGAGCGCGTGGACGTGAACGTCCACCCACAGAAGCGACGCGTCGCCTTCGCCGACGAGGACGCCGTGACCGACGCCGTCGAGACGGCCGTCCGCGACGCCCTCTCGACGGCCGACGCCGAGGCGGTCCGGGCGGCCGACCTCGACCTCGCGAGCGCCGCCGAACCGATGGCGGGGAGCGTCCTCGCCGACACCGAGGTCGTCGGGGTGTTTCGCGACCTCTACGTGCTCTGTGAGCGCGGCGACGAACTGCTCGTGGTGGACGCCCACGCCGCCCACGAGCGAGTCACCTACGAGCGCCTGCGGGCGGCCACCGCCAACGGTGTCCCGTCGGCGTCGCTCGACCCCGCCTCGGCCGTCGCCCTGTCGGCCAGCGAGGCCGCCCTCCTCCGCGACGACGCGATTCGGCAGGCGGTCGCCCGTCTCGGGTTCGACCTCTCGCTCCGCGACGACGACACCGTCCACGTCTCGGCGGTGCCGGCGCCGGGTGGTCGGGCGGCCGCACCCGCAGCCCTCCGGGACGTCCTCGATGCCGTCGCCGCCGAGACGGGTGCGACCCGGGAGCCGACCGCGGACGCTCCCGCGCCCGAGGCGGTCCTCGACGCCGAGCGACCGCTCGTTGACCTCGCCTGCCACGAGTCGCTCCGGGCCGGCGACGGCATCGACCGCGACCGCGCGCGAACGCTCCTGCAGGCGCTGTCGGCCTGCGACCGACCGGACGTCTGCCCGCACGGGCGGCCGACGGTACTGACCGTCGGCGAGGCGGCCCTCGCCCGCGGCTTCGACCGGCCGAACACGCGACTCGAGTGAGTCGCCCCGCCGGTCCATCGCCGTCTGCCGCGGGTCGGACGGTCGTCACACGCCGCCTCGAGGGCCGTCACGTCCCACAATTTCACTTTCACTCCGCACGGGTGGGGTATTAGTTCGTCGCGCCCCGAGCAGTATGTACGGGAACGAGCCCAGGCACCATGTCCACGACACCGCACTCCGACGACGCGGTCGGCCGTTGCCCCACCTGCGGTACTCCGATACCCTCGGAGCGGGTGCTGATAGAGTACGAGCGGTCCGATGGTGCGGCCGCCTTCGCGGAGTGTCCCGACTGCCAGGGCGTCGTCCGCCCTGAGTGACTCCCCGGTCCGGTCCGGGCCACCCGTTCCCGTCCTTCCCCTTCCCTTCCCCGTTCACTCCGGTAGTCGCCAGAGGTCTCGCTGTGGGTCGCTGACGTACTCGGCCCCGTCCTCGCGGACGACCACCATCTCCTCGCCGCCGAGGTACCCCGCCGACGTCTCCACGCCGAGTTCGACGGTGTATATTTCCCCCTCGCGCACGGGTCGCTCCGGAGCGGCGCCGTACCGCTCCCAGCGCGGCCCGAGGAGGGTGCTGCCGTCGTGTGCGTGCCGGCCGACCTGGTGACCCAGCGCGTGGGCGTACTCGTCGTAGCCACGGTCCGCGATGGCCTCGCGGGCGGCGGCGTCGGCCTCGTACCCCGGGACCCCTGGTTCGACGACGCGCTTGCCGGCCTCGATGGCCGCGTGGACCGCGTCGAAGGCGTCCCGGATCTCGGCCGACGGCTCGCCGTCGCCGCGGTAGAACGTCCGCTGGAGGTCGGCGCAGTAGCCCGCCACGCGAACGCCGAAGTCGAGGTGGAGCAGTTCGCCCTCCGGCACCGTCAGGTCGCCGGGCTTCGTGTGGCCGGCCTCGCTCTCGCCGCCCGCGTGGACCGTCGGGCAGTACGCCCGGTCCCACGACGTCTCGAGACCGAGGGCGTCCATCCGCCCGCGGAGGTGGTCGGCCACGTCCGCCTCGGTCCAGTCCGCGCGGTACCGCTCGCGCAGGTCGCCGAGGAGTCGCTGGGTCGTCTCGACCGCTGCCGCCATCCGCTCGCGTTCGGCGGCGGTCTTCGCGCCGCGCACCTCGCCCACGAGTTCGGCGGCGCTCACGAGCGTGCGGTCGGGCAGGAGGTCCTCGAGTCGGCGGTAGAGCCCGTGGCTCAGGCCGTCGGCCATCGGGTCGTCCGGGTCGAAGTTCAGGCCGACCCGCTCCGCGCCGACGGCGTCGAGGGCGCCGCCGAGGGCGTCGCGGATGGACTCGTCGTACGGGTGGACCTCGTGGACGTCCAGTTCGCGGGCGTTCGGCGCGTCGTGGCGCCCGAGGACGACGTGTGACTCGTCGGGTGCGACGACGACGGCCGTCGGCCAGACGACGCCGAAGTCGAGCAAGAGCGGTAGCGAGGGGTCGGGCGTGGCCGTCGTCTCGCGGGCGAAGGTGAGCCAGCAGTCGAGGTCGTGTCGGTCGAGCGCAGCCTGTGCCTGTGCGGTCTTCTCCGCTATCAGGTCGGTGTCATCACCGAAGTCCAGGTCCACGGGAAAGGAGTCGCGGTCGTCGGTCGCCGCGTGGTCGGTCGCCATGCCCGGGGGGTCGGCCGGCACCGACATGAACGTTCGCCGCCCTCACCGCAGTCGGTCGCCGGTCCAGTCGGCGGTCGTACCGTCGTGGAGCACCGCCGTCCGGCCGCCGTCCACCGGAATGCACGCCCCGGTCAGGTAGCCCGCCTCCGGCGC
>CAZEIO010000030.1:7563-11273 GCA_964512525.1 uncultured Halobacteriales archaeon | reverse complement strand
CCGACGTTGTTCACGAGGACGTCCACGCTCCCGAACGCGTCGGCAGTCTCCGCGACGAGTCGCTCGACGGCGTCCGGATCGCGGACGTCTGCCTCGACGTAGACGGCCTCACCGGGGCCGCACTCCCGAACCTCACGGGCGACCGCTGGACCGTCGTGTTCCCCGTGGTCATTGATGACGACGTTCGCGCCCTCTGCCGCCAGTCGTCGGGCGACGCCGCGACCGATGCCGTGCGTCGAACCGGTGACGAGTGCCGTCCGCCCCTCGTGTCGTCCCGCACAGACCATGCGGTCATGTCGATCGGCCACGACTAGGACCTTCGGGCGGCGTGTCAGCCGCTCTCGCCCGACTCGGCCCTCGCCCCGTCGGCGTCCTCCCCGACCGGGTCCGTGGTGTCGGCCTCGCCGGCGGTCGTCGCCGGGTCCTCGCGGTCGCCCGTGGCGTCCACCGCCGGTGGTCCGTCGTCCTCTTCGACCTCGAACTCGGCCTCGGACTCCCGCACCCGGACGCCCTTGCTCGCGAGGTGGCGGGTGCGCCCGCGGGCGAACTCCTCCTCCTCGGTGCCCCGCGTGGCGAGGACGTACATCCGCGCCTGGCCCATCGGCCGCATCGTCCGGCCGGCCCGCTGGGTGCCCTGCCGACGGCTCCCGCCCAGTCCGGAGGCGACGACGGCCGTCTCCACGTCCGGCAGGTCGATGCCCTCGTCGGCCACCCGGGAGACGACCAGCGTCTCGCGGTCGCCCCGTCTGAGTTCGGAGAACAGCGCCGCCCGCCGGGCGTGGCGCGTCTCGCCGCTGACGAAGGGGACGTCGAGTGCCTCGGCGATGGCCTCGCCCTGGTCGAGGTAGTCCACGAACACGAGTGCCTTCCCCTCGGTTTCGTCGAGGATTCGCTCGACGGCTCGCACCTTCGCGGGGTTGGTCGCGGCCGCCTGTCGCCTACCGTGGCCCGTCGCCGCGGCGTACTCGTCGCGGGCGTCGGGGTCCCACGGGACGTACCGTATCTCCACTTCGGGCCGGGCGACGTAGCCCGCCTCGAACAGCGCCGTCCAGTCCGTGCCGATGGGCGGGCCGACGAGGGTGAATATCTCCCGCTCCTTGTCGTCCTCCCGGACGGGTGTCGCAGACAGCGCGAGGCGTGTCTTGCTCTGTAGTTCTGCGCTCCGCCGAGCGATCGGGGCTGGAAGGTGTTGCACCTCGTCGTACACGATCAGCCCCCAGCGGCGGGCGTCGAACAGCTTCCGGTGGCGGTCCATCCCGGCGGTCTGGTAGGTGGCGATGGTGACTGGGGCCATCTCCTTCGACCCGCCGTGGTACTCACCTACCTGGTCCGGCGACAGCGAGGTCTTCGCGAGCAGTTCGTCGTGCCACTGGCCGGCGAGTTCGCGCGAGGGGACCAGAACGAGCGTCTCGCCGCCGACTCGTTCCATCACGCCCATCGCCGCTACCGTCTTGCCGCTGCCGGGTGGGCCGACGAGGACGCCCGACCCGCGCTCCGCGAACCGGTCCACCCAGTCGCGCTGGTAGTCACGCAGGTCGAGTTCGAGGTCGAACTCGAGGGCGTCGCCGGGGTCGAGGTCGCGGTCGTCGCGGACGGGATAGCCGGCGTCGTACAGTTGCCGCTTGACCGCCGCCTCCTCGCCCTCGACGACCCACGCCTCGGTGTCGGAGATGAGGCCACGCAGGAGGTCGTCATCGAGCGTCTGCCGGGCGACGTTGCCCATGAGGTCCTCGCTCGCGGCCTCGAGGACGACGTAGTCCGCCTCCGAGCGCAGGCGAAACTTCCGGGTCCGTTCGTACTGGGCGCGCACCCACTCCTCTAGGCTCTCCCACCGGCCCAGCACCGAGCGCATCGACGTGAGGAGGTCGCCGAGGTCGTCGTGTGGCGCGGCCCAGACGTCCGCGTCGCGTATCTCGTAGATGTAACTGCCCTCGCCGGAGGTGGTGACGAGGCGAGCAAAGCCCGACAGGCGGGCGAGCGTGAACTGGTCCGGCTGGTCCACGACGACCTCGTGGCGGTCGGGGAACACGACCACCCGCTCGCGGTCGGTCAGCGCCGCGAGGTCCTCGGGGTACCAGACGACTGGGTCGCCGGAGACGTCGAGTCGGTTCGCGGCCGGCAACTCGGCGAGGCGGGCGTCGGCCTCGTCCTGACTCAGGTCGGCCCGCCGGGCCACCTCGGCGGCCGTCGCGACCGGCCGGCCGATGGTCTCGAGAGCGTCGTAGAAGGCCGTCTCGCTGGCCTCCCGGTCGGCGACGGCCTCGACCGCCGTCGGCGGGTCCGTCTCGTCGGCCTCTCCCGGCCCGTCCACCGTCTCGTCGTCGGCGCTCGTGACGTCACCCGCCCCGTCGCCACGGGGGCGGTCGGTCTCGTCCATGTCCGGGGTAGCGTTCGCCCGCGTATGAACCCTCGTTTCGGCCGTCAGTCGTCGCCGGCGACGGCGACCGCCCGTACTGGCGCGGCGTCCGCGTCCACCGCCAGCGGGTACGCACGCAGGGCGAACGTCCCGGGTGGTCGGCCGAGACCGCGGAGGTTCTCGACTACCAGGTGGCCTTCGCCGAGGAGGGCGTGGTGGGCCGCGAGGCCGTCGCCGTCCTCGCCCCCCGTTTCGGGTCCGGCCGGCGGCGTCGGGTCCACGCTGGGGGCGTCCACGGCGACGTCCAGTCCGCGCCGGGCGCACTCCCGGGCGGTCGCCGGCGCGAGGTAGGGGTGGTCGCGGTAGCGGTCGGTGCCCCAGTGGCGGTCCCAGTCGGTCCAGAGGACGAGACAGTCGGCGTCGGCCGTCGTCCCGGCGTCGGGCAGGTGTGCGGGGCGTATCGCCTCGCGGCCCCCGACGCCGCGACAGTCAACGCGCCGTGCGGCCCAGCAGAACCGCTCGACTGGGACGGCACCGAGGGTCTCGCCGTCTGGTTCGGTGTGGGCCGGGGCGTCCACGTGCGTGCCGGCGTGGGTACCCATCGAGACGCGGGCGACGCGGTAGCCGTCGTCTGCGTGGGTGGCGTGTTCCTCGACGGTCACCGGCGGGTCGCCGGGGTACGTCCAGGCACCGTCGAGCGGGTGGCTGAGGTCGATCACGGCGGCACTCCGGCGGCGGCGGGCCTGAGTGTACCGGTCGTCTCGGGCGACCGCCCGAAGATACAATCCGCTGGCAGGTGATCCGGGGGCATGCCAGGTGCACGCGTCGCGAGCGGGGACCGGGTCACGCTCCGTACTGCCGAGCCCGAGGACGCTGGCTTCCTCCAGCGGGCGTACGCCAACCCCGAACTCCGCCTCTCGCTCGGCTGGGACGTCCGCAGTCGGTCGGAGATAGCGGCCGCCCTCGAGGAGGACGACTCGCGACACGACCTGACGCTTCTCGTCTGCCTGGACGGGGAGGCCGCCGACTCCGGGTCGCCCGACGACACCCGGCGGATCGGCTGTGTCGTCGCCGGGACCGCGGAGCGAGCGCGCTCCGGGATCGGCTTCTGGGTCGTCCCCGACGAACGGGGCGAGGGCTACGGCGCCGAGGCGACGTCACTGCTCGTCCACCACCTCTTCCGGACGTACCCCCACCCGGCCGTGTACGCGAAGGTGCTGCCGACGAACGACGCCTCACGCGGTCTCCTCGAGTCGCTCGGCTTCGTCGAGGAGGGCCGTGCCCGCCGGGAGGCCTTCTGGGACGGCGAGTACCGCGACGCCCTCCTCTACGGTCTGCTCCGGGAGGAGTGGGA
>CAZEIO010000030.1:0-7463 GCA_964512525.1 uncultured Halobacteriales archaeon | reverse complement strand
GCGATGTACCGACACGCCGCCTTCCTCGTCCGCAAGCAGGGCCTGAGCCACGAGGCCTTCGTGGACCACTGGCAGAACGAGCACACCCCCATCGCCCGCGAGATAGAAGGGGTCGTGCGCTACCGCACGACGCTGCCCCTCGACCCCGACCACGCCGCCTTCGACGGCATCGCCGACCTCTACTTCGAGGACCTCGAGGCCCTGCACGACGCCCTCGGCAGCGAGGGCTCTCGCGACTACGACCCACAGAAGGAGATGGCGGCGAAGGCCCGGACGGACGTGGACAACTTCCTCGCCGTCACCGAGCGGCCACGGCTCATCGGCGAGGAGCGCGTCCCGGTGGACTCCGGGCGAGAGGCCCCATACCGTCGGAGTCTCCTCCTCACCCGTCGCGAGGACACCACTCACGAGGCGTTCCGGGACCACTGGCTGAACGACCACGTGCCCGTCGCGGCGGAGACGCCGGGACTGGAGCAGTACCGGGTCACCCTCCCCACCCAGCCCGAACACGCCGAGTTCGACGGCGTCGCGGAACTCTGCTTCGCGGACGCGGACGCGCTCTGGGCGTCCGCCGGCCGGGAGACGGACTCGGCGGACGCCTACGACCCGACGGACCCGGCCGTCGAGGCCGTCGCGGCGGACCTCGAACGTTTCGTGGACACCGACGCCGTCCAGCAGTTCGCCGGCCGCGAGACGGTCCAGAAGGACGAGACCTGACGCGCTGGTCTCGCCCGTTCCTTCCCCGTCCGCGCTCTACGCCCCGTCGCCGTCGTCCGCCCGTCGCAACACGCCCGTCTCGTCCACCGCGAGACGCGCGAGTGCCCGCAGACCACTGGACACTGCCGCGGCGTCGCTCGGCACCGCCACGTCCCGGCACTCCCCCGTCGGCAGTCGGCAGACGGTGACGCGCTCTACCCCCCGGTCGCGTGCGGCGAGGAGGGCGGCGGTCGCGAGGGCGTCTCGCCGCTCGACCGCTCGCACCCGTTCGCCGCCGTTCTCCTCGCCGTCTTCGGTGCGGAACAGCACGGCCCGTCGTTCGCCGTCTCTGGTGCGAAACAGCACGTCCACCTGTCCCCGGACGAGCGCGGACGGCTCGCCGTCCCCTGCCTCGACGACCGCCGACAGCGGCCGGGTGAGGTCCATCCCCGTCCGGAGCACCTCGCCGTCGCTGACCGCCCGCCACAGTTCCGTCTCCCGGTAGGCGGCGACGGCCCGCGACAGCGCCTCGCGAGCGGCGGCGTCCGCGACCGGGGCGACGTGGGTCACGCGGCCGACGACGGCCGCGGGGTCGGCGACCGCGTCCGCGCGGTGCAGTTCGACCATCGCTCGCCGGAGCAGCGACGCGAGGCGGTGTGGCGGGAGCACTCCCCCGCCCTCGCTCGCCTTCCCGTGGTCGGCGTCGCCCGCGACGGCCGCCAGTGCCGCGGCCGCCCGCTCGTGTGGCGTCAGCGCGAGGGGGTCCTCGCGTCCGCCGAGGAGTCGCTGGAGGGCCGGCGGACACCCGGCGGCAGCGGTCTCGACCGTCGTCGGGGCCGCGGGGCGGACGGCGCGGTCCGTCGCGGGGGAGTCGCCAGCGTCGTCGTCGCCGTCGCCGTCGAGTGCCGGCTCGAGGAGTTCCGCGAGCGTGGGGGTCTCGCGTTCGGGTGGGTCGGCGGGGTCGATGCCGTCCACGCTCACCGGCAGCCGTCCCTCGTCGGTCTCGACGACGCCGACGCCGGACTGCGCCTGGCTCTCCGAGGCCCGTCGTGTCTCGCTCTCTCCGGGGTCCAGGTGTTCCGCGAGCGCGACGGCCCAGGTGGTGTACTCGCCGCCGCGGGTGGGTGCGAACGGGACGACGAGGTGGTCGCCAGCCCGCGTGACGGCGACGTACAGCAGTCGCCAGAACTCGGCGCGGCGGTCGCGGACGTGGGCGGCGAAGGGGTGGTCGTGGCGCAGGCGGCCGTCGCCGCCGCGCACCTCCGAGAGCCAGAGGACACCCCGGTCCAGCGCGAAGCCAGCGTCGTCGTCGTGGTACCAGCCGCCGCGAAAGGTGGGGAGTTCGCCCGGCGGCGGGTCGTCGAGCCCTGCGACCGGACGCAGCGCGAGTCCGTGACGGCGGTCGGCGACGAACGGCTCGTCACAGACGCGCTGGTACGCCTCGTTCTTCGTCGTGTCCGCGAGGACGACCACCGGGAACTCCAGTCCCTTCGCGCCGTGGGCGGTCAGCAGCTTGACGGTGTCCGGCGAGTCCATGTCGGCGACGGCGGCGGGCGCGGTGTCGTCCTCGACGCGGCCGGAGCGCAGTCCCTCCAGTCGGCGGACGAACTCGCCGTACGGCAGGCGTTCGTCGTCCTCCCAGCCGGCAACCACCTCGACGAACCGCCGGACGTTGGCGTACCGCTGGAGACCGTCGTCGCTCGCGAGCGCCGTCGCGTCGAACGCCGAGTGCGTGAGCAGGTCCGTCACGAGGGCGGCCTTCGACCCGTCGCGGACGTACCGCAGGTCCTCGCGGAGGCGGCGGAGAGCGGCGAGTTCCTGTCGGTCGGTCTCGGGCCCGTCCCACGCCGCGAGCGCCCCGTCGAGGTCGTGCCCGTGTGTCGCGAGTTCCTCGCGACCGGCCGGCGAGAGACCGACCAGCGCCGAGGCGGCGACGGTCCGCGTCCGCGCCGGGTCCGTCGGCCGCTCCAGCCACGAGAGTGCGTCCACGAGCGTCTGCACCTCCGGTTCGCGAAACAGCGACCGCGTACCGATGACGGCGTTGTCCACGCCGTACCGGTCGAGTACCCGCGAGTACAGCCGCATGTACCGCCGCGACCGAAAGAGAACGGCGACGTCGCCCGGCCGCAGGGCGTCGGCCGCCGTCGGCGGGTCCGCGTCGTCGGCTCCGCCGTCACTCCCCGTCGCGTCGGGGTCCCGGGTGACCCGCAGGTGGTCCTCGTCGAGCGCGGTCCGGAGTGTCCCGGCCACGCGTTCGGCCTCTCGCTCGACGACCCGTTCGCGGCGGCTCCGGTCGTCGTCCGCGTCCTCGTCGTCGGGCGACGGGACCGTGATGGCGTGGACGTGGGCGTCGTCGGGGTCGGTCTCGGGTCGCCGCGGGTCGAGCGGCTCGTACGGCACGTCGAAGGTGCCGATGGCGCCGCGACCGGGGTCGTCGAACAGCCGCGGGAAGAGGTGGTTCGCGGCCCGGACGAGGTGGGGGTGTGAGCGGAAGTTCTCGGCGAGGTCCACCCGGCGGACGCGGTCGGCGTCGAGGACGTTCTCTGCCGCCTCGCCGTCGGCGTACTCGAGCGTCTGGGCGAACAGTCGTGGCTCCGCCGAGCGCCACTCGTACACCGACTGCTTCAGGTCGCCGATGAGCAGCGTTCGGTCCCCGACCAGCCGCGAGAGGACCCGGCACTGCGCGTAGTTGGTGTCCTGGAACTCGTCCACGACGACGTGTCTGAAGCGGTCGGCGAGGCTCTCGCGGAACCGCTCGCGGCGGCCGTCGCCGTCCTCTCCCTCGAGGTACTCCCGGACGACGTAGGTGATGTCGGTGTGCGTGAGGACACCCCGGCGACGCGAGCGGCGGTCGTACTCCCGGTCGAACGCGGCGAGTGCGCGGCCGAAGTCCCCCGCGAGCCGGTGGCTCTCCCGGTAGGTCTCGCTGGCGTACTCCGCCCACCGCTCCGGGTTCCGTACCGTCGCCCGGGCGTGGCCGGGGTCGAAGTCGGTCAGTTCGTCCACGATCTCGAGGACGTCCTCGAACGTCTCCGGGCGGCGGCCGGCGTGCATCTCGCCGACGGCGCTCACGAGTTCCCGTCGCGCGTCGGCGACGTCGCGGCCGAACTCCCGGCAGGAGCGGTGCATCGCGGCGACCATCGACTCCCAGTCGCCAGGTGGCCCTCCCTCGTCGCTCCCCCGCTCCTCGTCTCCGGCACCGGCGGGCGGGAACGCCCGGTCGAGACGGGTGACGGCGTCGTCGAGGGTCGAGTCCGACCGGAGCGCCTCGATCACCTCCGCGAGGAGGTCCGACCGGCGGATGCCGTCGGCCACCGAGAACGAGGGGTTGACGCCGACCTCGGGCGCTATCTCGCGGAGGAGGTCCTGCGTGAAGGAGTCGAGCGTGCGGACGTGGCTCGCGGTCTCGAGCCACCGCAGCAGGTCGTCCCACCGACGGACGACGGGGTCGTCCGGCGGCGCCGCCTCCCGGTGTTCGCGCAGGCGCTCCTTCAGTTCGGTCTTCAGTTGCCGGGCGGCGTCGCGGGTGAACGTCGTCACCAGCACCGACTCGAAGGGGTTGCGGTCGGGCGCTCGGTCGAGTTCGCGGACGACGGCCTCGGCGACCACCTCGACGGCCGTGGTCGTCTTGCCCGTGCCGCTGCCGGCCGCCGCCGCGACGACCGCGTCGTCGGCGAAGTGGGCGTCGAACACTGCCCGCTGGTCCGACGACAGCGGCGGGGTTCCGCCGGGACGACGGAAGAGACGCCGCTCGACGCCGCCGTCGCCGTCGCCGTCGCCGCTCATCGCTCGTTCTCGGTCGCCCCGAGACGTTCCTCGAACCGCTCGACCCGTCGCGACAGTCGTCGAGCGTCCGTCCCGTCGGTCCGCTCCGCGAGGCGGTCGAGTGCCGCCCGGTCTTCGCCGCCTGCGCCCGCCCGGCGGGCGAGCGTCCGCAGTCGCTCCTTCGGCGGGGCCGTCGCCGCCGTCTCGGGGTCGGCGACCCACTGGTCCAGTCCGATTCGGTCGCGGCGTTCCGCGGGCACCGACAGTGCGTCGAGGAACGGCGACGGCGGCACGTCACGGCCCTCGTCGTCCTTGTAGGGTCGCGACAGCGTCACCCGGCCGTCGGCGGCGACTGCCCGGAGCGTCCGCCCGAGGGCATCGAGATCGGCCCGGTAGCGAGTCGCCTCGCCGTCGAGGTGTGCCGCCGGTCCCGCCGCGCCGCGGGCGACCGCCTCCCGGACGGCCCGGTGCAACAGGGTCGGCCGCGGCGGCGTCCGGGGGAACTGTCCAGCCGAGAGTCCGAGGACGACGAGGTGATCGACCCGCGCGGCGCCGACGGCCGGGTCCGCGACGGGCAGGAGTTCCAGCGCGTCGGCGTCGGTCGCGGGCGGGTGTCGCTCGGCCGACAGCGCCGCTCGCAGTGCCGTCCGGGCGGCCGACCAGTCCTCGCCGTCGTCCGTCAGGCGGTCGTACGCCGGCCCGACTTGCTCCTCGACGGCCGTCCGGACCGTCGCGGCCGCACTGGCGGGGTGAGCCGCCGTCGCCCGTGCCCGGTCCGTCTCGACGGCGATGCCCGCGATCCGACGCCCCCGCTCGTCCCGCAGTGCTCGGCCGTGGGCCGCACACGCGCCGACCAGCCACTCGGACAGCGCCCGCCCGTCGGCCGGCGGCTCCGCCGCTGCCGCGGCGACCCAGTCGAGGAAGGCGAGTGTGCGGCTACTCGGGTCTTCGCCGTCTTCACCGCCGCTCGCGTCTGCGTCCGCGACCGCCATCCGGTGTGCGTCGAGCGATCCCGTCTCCGGCAACGCGGACCGCAGGCGCTCGACGGCGGCGAGGTCGAGCGGCCAGTCTCCGGCGTCTGCCGTCGGCGGGACTGCCCCGAGTCTGAGCGGGTCGGCGACGGCGGCCGCGGGCACCGTCTCCGCCGCCGCGACGGCGGCCACGAGAGTCGTGACCGCCCGCAGGGTACGGGCGGCTGGCAGTGTCCCGACGCGGCGTGGCGTGCCGACCCGGTGCGGTCGGTCGGCGGTCAGCGTCACCTCCCGCAGGGCCGGCGCGTAGGCGGCCGGGTCCGGCGCGACCAGTAGCGTCCGTCCGGCGGCGTCGGCGGCGACGCGGACGGCCCGTTCGACCTCGCGCCGACGGTCCGGCGCGGCGACGACGTCCACTCCCGACGGCGCCGTCGTCGGGCGGTTGCGTGCGGCCGCGAGGACGCGCCGTGCCGGGTCTGCGCCGGGACCGTCGCCGGCCGCCGTCCGCGCGGCGACGCCCGCCTCCCCGGCGACGGCGAGTGCCCGTTCAGTCAGGCGGTCGTCGCCCGGTCCGGTGAGCAGCGTCACCGGTTCCCTCTCGGCGAGTGCGACGACTGTCCGGAGGACGGCGGCGTCGGCCGGTTCGCGCGGGACGACGAGCGTCCAGTCGTGGGCCCGCGAGGCGACCGCGGCGTCGTCGAGGGCGGTCTCGCCGTCCTCGCGAGCCGCCCGGAGCAGGTGGCTCCGCGAGACGAAGGTGCGCCCCGCCGCGTCGGCGTCGCCCTCGCCGACGGTGCGCCGGAGGCGGCCGTCGAGCGCCCGGAACGCCCGGACGCTCTCTCGGGTCACGTCGGCGGCGAAGGGTCGCTCCCCGGCGACGCGTTCGACGGCCGACAGCAGTGTCTCGTGGTCGGCGGCGGCGTCGGTACAGCGGTGGTAGTCCTCCAGCTCGGCGGCGACGGCCTCCGGATCGGGGTCGCCCCCGCCGGCCACGCGGTCGGCGAGTCGGGCGACCGGCCCCTCGTGGACGGCCCGGAGGGCGTCGCCGACTGCGGCCGCCCGCGTGACGGGGTCGAGCGTGCGGACCGGTTCGCCCCGACTCGCCGCGACCGCCTCGCGGGCCCACGACTCGAAACGGGTCACCGCGACCGCGTCCGCCGGGACACCCGCGCCGACGAGGCGGTCGTGGAGGCGGTCGGCCGGGCCGACGACGAGGAGACGACCGCGCCGACCCGGTCCGGTCCGGCCGCCGGTGTCGCCGCCGCTGAGGAGCCACTCGACGGTCCCGCGCACGCCTCCCTCGCGCAGGGTCAGGCCCGCCGCGCTCATCGCGGGCCTCCGGCGTGGTGCATGTCCCCCATGTGGCGGTCGGTTACAAGTATCCTCGGTCGGCCGGGACCGTCACTGTGTGCGAATCGCCGGCCGCGACCGCAGCCCGCGAGGAGGGGGTGTGTGCCGTCGTCCCGAGCGTGCAAAGCATACTTACGCCGTCCGGGACCTACTCGTAGTAATGAGTCAGCAGGAGGGCGACGCCGGTGTCGAGGCCGCCGACACCGACCGGAAGAAGTACGAGTTCCGTCGAGTCATCGAGGAACTCCAGGAGTACGAGGGTTCCGGCACGCAGCTCGTCACCATCTACGTCCCCGAGGACAAGATGGTAAGCGACGTGGTCGAACACGTCGTTCAGGAGCACAGCGAGGCCTCGAACATCAAGTCGAAGGCCACGCGGACGAACGTCCAGGACGCCCTCAAGAGCCTGAAAGACCGCCTGCGGTACTACGGCAACACCCCGCCGGAGAACGGCATGGTGCTGTTTTCGGGCGCGGTGGACACCGGCGGCGGCCGCTCGGACATGGTGACGAAGGTACTCGAGTCCCCGCCCCAGCCGGTGCAGTCTTTCCGCTATCACTGTGACTCCTCCTTTCTCACGGAACCGCTCGAGGACATGCTCGCGGACAAGGGGCTGTACGGGCTCGTCGTCCTCGACCGCCGGGAGGCGAACGTCGGCTGGCTCCGGGGCAAGCGCGTCGA
>CAZEIO010000029.1:0-16285 GCA_964512525.1 uncultured Halobacteriales archaeon | reverse complement strand
TGACGACGAACGGCCCGGCCAGCAGGAAGCCGCCGACGACCTGCTGGGCGGTGTCCGCCAGCCTGTATCGCGGTGGACGCCGGGGAGGCCCGCCCATCGGTCTCGAACTGCGTCCCACGCGGGCATAAGCGTCCGGTTCCCCCGACCCGAACGTGTTTGTCGCTCGTCCACGACCGCCCCCCATGAGCGTCCGCGATGAGTTCGACGAGTGGGCCCGCGAGGGTCGGGACCGCGGGATGGAGAAGCGACACTGGCACACCGCGAAACACGCTCTCGCGTGGATTCCCGTCGAGTCCGGCGACACCGTCCTCGACCTCGGGACCGGCAGCGGCTACGCCGCTCGCGCCCTCCGGGCGGTGTACGGTGCCGGTCGCGCCTACGGCATCGACGGCGCCCCACAGATGGCCCGCAACGCCCGGTCGTACACGGACGACGCCGCGGTCGGCTACCTCGTCGGTGACTTCGAACACCTCCCGCTCGCGGCCGACAGCGTGGACCACGTCTTCTCGATGGAGGCGCTCTACTACGCCCGCGACCCCCACGCCGCCCTGCGCGAACTCCACCGCGTCCTCTGCCCCGGGGGCACCTTCGCGTGTGCGGTCGATTACTTCGAGGAGAGTGTCCACACGCACGGGTGGTCGGAGAACGTCGAGATTCCGCTGACGCGGTGGAGCGAGACCCAGTACCGCACGGCCTTCCGCGAGGCGGGGTTCCGGGTCGGTGTCCAGAACCGCATTCCCGACCGCGAGACGGATATCCCACCCGCCGAGGCGTTCCCGACCGAGGAGTTCGACACCCGCGAGGCGATGCTCGAACGGTACCGGGACCACGGGACGCTGCTCACCGTCGGCGTCGCGACCGACTGACGGCAGTTGGCGGGGACCACTCGTACTCGTCGGCGTGCCGACGGCAACGCCCGCGACTCACTCCCGGTGGTCGCCGCCGTCGCCGTGTTCGTGCTCGTGCTCGTGCGTCTGCTCCGATCCTCCCTCGTCGTGTCCCACGGCGTACGCCGCCGACCCGTCGTGACGCTCGCCGGCCTCGACGCGGCGGTCCAGCCAGTTCTCCGTCGGCGGCAGCGGACAGGAGTAGCCGTCGTTGTACGCACAGAACGGCGAGTAGGCGCCGTTGAAGTCCACCACGACCTCGTGGCCGTCCTCGAACGGCGGTTCGACGTCCACCTCGAGGTAGCGCCCGGCGCCGTACGTCTCCTCGCCGGACGTCTCGTCGCGGAACGGGACGAACAGGCCCGGCTCCCGGTCGTCCACCCGGCGGTACCCCGCCAGCGTCTCCGCGGTCCCGTCCACCGAGAACTGCAGCGTCACGACGCGGGCGTACGTCCGCGCCTCGCCGGTGGTCGTCTCCATCACGAGTTCCTCGGGGTCGTCGTGGACCTCGAGCGTCGCCGTCACCCGGTACGCGGGGTCCGGGTCGTAGTAGTCCAGACCGTCGAACGACGCCCGCCGCTCGCGGGGAATCGGCGACTGGGGGTGGTCGGCGAAGAAGCGGTCCTTCTCTGTGCGTTCGGTCTCGAGGTCGCGTCGCCACGCCGCGACGTCGAAGTCGGGGTCTGTACTCATGCCCTCGACCTACGCCGGCCATCGACAAAGCCACCCGGTGGGCGTGCGCCGAGCGAGTCCGACCGTCTCCCCGCCGGTCGGCGACCCTGCCCCCGCTCCCGGTCGCCCGGACCGACACGTGTAAGCCCGATGGTCGGCCACAGGAGACAACGCGACAGATGCCCGGAGCCGGCGGCGACGACTCGGCGGAGGCGGCCGAGACGGGGACGAGGGGCGCGACACCGGCCGAGAGCGGCGGAACCGACGGAGAGGAGGACGACTGGACGGACCGTCCGTGGGCGCCCCTGTTCGGCCACGCGGAGCCGTACGACCAGCAGATCGACGGCATCGAGACGGCCCGGGAGACGGCGCTAGAGGACGGCTACACGATCCTCGAGGGCGCCACCGGCACGGGCAAGACGATGCTCGCGCTGACCGCCGGTCTCTCGCTGGTCCGGGACCCGACGACGAAGTACGAGCGCGTCGTGGCGCTGACGAGCGTCAAGCAGCAACTCCGCCAGTTCGAGGCCGACCTCGACCGCATCAACCGCGAACTCCCGGCCGACGAGCCGCGGGTGTCGGCGCTGACGCTCGTCGGGAAGGCCGACGTCTGCCCCTACAACCGCGAGTCCGCGGGCGGCATCGACGACGAGAACGTGTACGAGCGCTGCGAGCGACTCCGCGAGCGCACTCGCACGCTCGCGGACTCGAGTGCGACCTCGGCGGCCGGTCTCGCCGAGGAGGGCCGCTCACAGCAGGTCGGCATCGGCGAGGACGCCGACTACCTCGCGACCGCCGGCGAGGCGTCGCCCTATCCCCCGGAGATGCCGACGCTCGAGGACACCGAGTTCTGCCCGTTCTACGCGCAGTACCTCGCGGACCTCCCCGAGGACGGCGACGAGACCGCGGCACTCCCGTTCGACCCGACGGACCACGGTCTGCTGGACACGCAGGAACTCGTCGCCCGGTCGGCCGCCCACGGCACCTGTCCACACTCGATGATGGGGCTGGCGCTCTCGGCGGTGGAGGTCGTCGTCGCCAACTACTATCACGCCTTCGACCCGACGACCGTGGAGTCCTTCACCGGCGCACTCGTGGACGACGCGACGTTCGTCGTCTGCGACGAGGCCCACATGCTCGAACCGCGAGTGCGCGACCTCGTCAGCGACCGCGCGGCCGACGACTCGCTCCGGCGGACCGAAGCGGAACTCACGCAGTTACTCCAGCCACTCGCGGCCGCGGAGGGAGACGCCGGGCGCGACTCGGGAAGCGACCGGAGCGCACGGGGTGTCACGGGACCGGACTCGGTGGCCGGCGACCGCGAGACGACGGACGTCGAGACGATCCGTGCCGAACTGGCCGAGGTCGGCGTCTCCCGGGACGAACTGGCGACGACCCGGGCGTTCGTGCGCGACCTCCGCGAGGAACTCGACCGCCGGGTGCGCGCCCACCTCGACGAGGTCGCCCCCGGCTGGCAGTCCTCGCTCGCCGACCTCTCGGACGAGGAGATCCCGCTACGCGACCCCGAGCGACCGGGCGTGGACGACCTCACCGAGTGGGCCGAGGACGCGGGCTACGACGGCACCGCGTGGGTCCGCGCGGAGGCGGTCGGGGCCGTCGTCGCTCGCGTCCTGGACGAACTGGAGGAGGAAGACCGCCGGCGCGCGGCACCGGGTGTCGGGCGGACGCTGGCGAACTGGTACCGCCTCGACCACGAGGGATACTTCCGCGAGATAGAACTGGAGCGAACCTGGGACGACGGCGAGCCGCGGGACTCGTGGCGCCGGGCGTACAACGCGTCGCTGGCGCTGCACAACTGCGTGCCGAGCGACCCCATCGGCGACCGTCTCGCGGAGTTCGGCGGGGGTGTCCTCATGAGTGCGACGCTCGAACCGCTCTCGGTCCTCCGGCGGGTGACCGGTCTCGACGACCTCGACGACCGGCCGGTCGTCGAGCGGACCTACGGACTGCACTTCCCCGCGGAGAACCGCGCCTCCTTCGCCGTCTCCCTCCCGAAGTACACGTACGACAACCGCGGCCCGGCGCCGGCGGTGACCGAGAGCGGCGACCCGCCCGTCCGCGACCCGCCGGACCCGGACGCGCCGCCACCCGACGCCGGTCTCGACCCGGAACAGTGCCGGGTCCGCCGGGAGTACGTCCGCGCCGTCACCGAGGTCGCGAGTGGTCCGGGCAACGTCCTCGTTGGGATGCCCTCCTATGCCGAGGCGACGTGGCTGGCGGCGACGCTCCGCTCGACGCTCGACAAGCCGGTCCTCCTCGACGAGTCGAGCGACGACGAGACGACGGAGTCGCTGAAGAGCGACTTCTTCGCCGGTCGGCCGAAGGTGCTCGTGACCTCCCTGCGGGGGACGCTCACCGAGGGCGTGGACTACCACGGCGACCGCCTCCGGGCGGCCGTCGTCTGTGGCGTCCCCATCGTCAACACGGCGAGTCCCCGCACCCGCGCCGTCCGTACCGCCTACGACCGCGCCTTCGGCGACGGCTTTCGCTACGCGCTGACGGTGCCCGCGGTGCGGAAGGCGCGACAGGCCGTCGGGCGCGTCATTCGCGGCCCCGAGGAGACGGGCGTCCGCGTCCTCCTCGACGAACGCTACGCCCGAGAGTCGTGGGACTCAGTCCGCGACCTCGTCCCAGACCACGAGGGCTTTCGACCGGTGAGTCCGGACATGCTGTCGCTCGGACTCGACCGGTTCTGGAGCGACGTGGACGGGGAGTGACGGGCCGACACGCTCGCCGTCCGCCGGGAGCGAGGGGCGGGTAGTGCTATCTCCGCGTCGTCGCCGGCGCGACCCGGCGAGCGTGGCGACTACTCCGCGTCGGGCCGCCCGCAGGTGTCCACCCCGAACAGGCGGTTCACGAGACAGCGCTGGGTGACGACGTTGAACGCGAGACCGGCGCTGCCGACGAGCAGTACCGCGCCCGCGAGCGTCCCGAGACCGGGGAAGACCCCGAGAACGCTCGCGGCGCCGGCGACGGCGAGGACGACGGCTCCCACGAGTCGCAGCTGGCGGTCGCGACCGCCGACGTTCTTGTCCATGACGTTCGATCCGAGTGCCCACGTCCACCTAACGGTTGCGCCGGTCGGCGCGCGTCGGCGTCGTCACGTCGCCGCTCGCACGTCGGCCGTCGCCCTCCTCACTCCGTCAGGAGGTGGGCGTCGGCGGGGTCGAACCCGACCCGGAGCGTCTCGCCCGGCGGGTCCGCGAGGCGGACGACGACCCGTCGGCCGTTCCACGCTCCCCAGGCGCGGACGGCCTCGCCGAGGAACTCGGTCCCCTCGACTGCCACCT
Source organism: uncultured Halobacteriales archaeon (assembly GCA_964512525.1). GTDB lineage: Archaea > Halobacteriota > Halobacteria > Halobacteriales > SW-7-71-33 > SW-7-71-33. Next base: position 11,415 of record CAZEIO010000029.1, on the reverse strand, counting down.
CGACGGCGTTCTCGGTGCGGGCGGGCGACAGCGACTCCGGCCGGACACAGACGGTCACGTCGTCGCCGACGGCGACCGGCCGCGCCGGCCGCTGCCCCTGCCCGTCTGCCCGGGGTTCGACGGTGGCCCGCCCGCTCACAGTCTCCGTCTCGCCGGCGTCCCGGCCGGCCGTCACGACGAACTCGTGGTCTTCCACGGCGACGGTGACGTGTCGCCTGTCGCCGTCTTCCGCGACGCCGACCACCTCGCCCTCGAACAGGTTGCTCTCGCCGAGGAAGGCGGCGACGAAGCGGGTGGACGGGCGGCGGTAGAGCGTCCGTGGTTCGCCGACGCCCTCGAGGCGGCCGTCGGACATGACGCCGATGCGGTCGCTCGTCGCCATCGCCTCCTCCTGGTCGTGAGTGACGTACAGCGTAGTGATGGAGAGTTCCTGCTGGATGGCTCGCACCTGCCGGCGCAGGGACTCCCGCAGACGGGCGTCGAGTGCGCTCATCGGCTCGTCGAGGAGGAGGACGCCGGGCCCGGGTGCCAGTGCGCGGGCGAGGGCGACACGCTGGCGCTGGCCGCCGGAGAGGGCGGCGGGGTCGCGGCCGCCCGCGTCGGGCATGTCCACGAGGTCGAGGAGTTCGGCGACGCGGTCCTCGGTCGAGACGCCGCCCGGCGGGTCGCGAAAGCGCAGGCCGTAAGCGACGTTCTCGGCGACGGTCATGTGCGGGAACAGCGCGTACGACTGGAAGACGACGCCGACGTCGCGCTCGTCGGGGTCGCGCCAGTCGGCGCCGGTCACCGCCCGTCCGTCGAGCCGTATCGTCCCGGCGTCGGGGCGTTCGAGACCGGCGACGAGTCGCAGCGTCGTCGTCTTCCCGCATCCGGAGGGCCCGACGAGCGTGACGAACTCGCCGTCGCCGACGGTCAGGCTGAGGTCCTCGACGGCCGTCGTCTCGCCGAAGCGCTTGGTGACGCCCTCCAGTCGCAGTTCGACCATCGTATCACGTCGCCCCCGTGCGGGCGCTCGGCGTCGTCTTTCCCCGCCGTGGACGTGTGGGTTTCGGTGGCTCGCGCCGGTCGCGGCCCGGCGAGCGACCGGCAGTGCTCATCGCACCCGCCCCCCGAGGCGGTCCACGACGACGAAGGCGGCGCCCGTGACCGCGAGGAGGACGGTCCCCATCGCCATCGCCGGCCCGCGGTTCTGTGGGCGAGTCAGGTAGCGCTCGACGGCCACGGGCATCGTGTACGACTCGCCGCCCTGTGCGAGAATGACCGTCGAGTCGAACTCGCCGATGCTGATGGCGAGGGCGAAGGCGGCGCCGGCGACGACGCCGGCCGCGACGAGTGGGAGTTCCACGTCTAGCAGTGCCCGCGTCCGACTCGCGCCGAGGGTGCGGGCGGACTCCACCGTCTCGCGGTCCACGGCCGCCAGTTGCGGGGCGACGTTGCGAACGACGAAGGGGTAGGCGGCGACGGCGTGGGCGGCGACCACCGCGACGGGACCGGTCACCCGCAGGCGCTCGACGCCGACGAGGGCCGACAGTGGCGGCGGCACGGGCACGCCGAAGACCAACCCCTCGAGGAGACCGACGCCGACGACGACGCCGCTGACGGCGAGCGGCGCGAGGGCGAGCGTCTCGAGGACGGCGCCGCCGCCGTCGTCGTCGCCGCGACCGACCGTGACCGCGGCGACGGCGACGCCCATCGGCACCGCCAGCACGACGGTGCCGACGGCGAAGGTCAGGGAGTTCCGCACCGCGGGCCACGGCTTCGTCTGGAAGGCAGCACCGGCGACCTGCCGCTGCAGGAGGAAGGTCCAGTTCTCGAGGGTGACGCGGTCGCCGACGGTGAAGGACTCGACCACCATCGACGCCATCGGCAGGACGAACAGGAGGAGGGCGACGACGCCGTAGCCGAGGACGGCGAGTCGCCGCGGCGCGACGAGTGCCCGGAGTCGCGCGGGCCACGCCCGGTCCCCCGGCAGCAGTCGCTCGCGTTCGGGACCGCGTTCGGCCACGCCGCCGGCACTGCCCGCTCGCGTCGCGCTCTCGTAGCGGAGGTAAACGTAGGTGATGCCGAGCGTGACGACCGTCTCCACGACGGCGAGGGCGGCGGCCTCGGTGAGCGCGAGCTGGGAGACGCGGTCGAACACCCACACCTCGACGGTCGCCAGCCGCAGGCCGCCGAGCGCGAGGACGATGGGGAACGTCATGAACGTAAAGAGGAAGGTGAGCAGGGCACCGGTGGCGACCGCGGGGACGAGCTGCGGGACGACGACGTGGCGGACGGCCTGCCGCCGACTCGCGCCGAGTGTCCGGGCCGTCTCGACGGCCCGGCGGTCCACCGTCTCCCACGCGGCGGTCGTCACCCGCACCACGAGCGGCGCGTTGTAGAAGGCGTGGGCGAGGACGACGAGTTCGAGCGTCCCGACGAGACTCACCCGCCCGAGACCGACGACGGCGAAGAGGTCGCTGACGGTGCCCCTGATCCCGAAGGCGGCGACGAAGCCGCTCGCGACCATGATGCCCGGGAGGACGAACGGCAGGATGGTCAGCGACCGGACCGTCCGCCGACCGGGGAAGTCGAACCGGGAGAGCACCCACGCCCCCGGCAGGCCGACGGCGACGCTCAGGACCGTCGAGACGGCCGCCTGGAAGACGGTGAATCCGAACAGGCCGAGGGCGTCCTCGACGCCGCGGCCGTACGCCCCGAGAGAGACGGGCGCGGTGACGACGCCCCAGAACAGCGCCCCCCAGAACCCGGGGTCGAGGGGGTCAACGACGGCGACGGTCCAGCGGGCGACGGCCGCGACCCACCCGACCAGCGCCGTCAGGTGTCGCCCGACGGCGAGCGGGTCGGCGGCGACGCCCGCGAGTCGTCCGACGTAGAACGGGTCGGTCAGGACGGCACGGACGGCGGCCAGCGACGGTCGGCCGTCGGCGAGGAGGGCCTCGCCGAAGACGAGACCGACGGGGAGGTAGAGCACCACCAGCAGGACGGCGGCGGTGAGGGTGGCGACCGCGCGGAGACCGCCGCGCTCGGCGAGGCGGCGGGCGCGGCCCCGAACGGCGGCGACACCGGGAGTGGACACGGGCACTCCCGGCTCAGTTGCCGGCTATCTCCTGTGCCCAGGACTCGACCCAGCCGGTGACGTTGCCGGCGAGTTCCTCGTAGGTGAACGTCACTGGTTCCGGCGGTTCCAGGGCGAACTCGCCGAAGTCACCGCCCGGCTCGGCCGTGGTCGTCGCCGGGAACTGGACGTTGCGGACGGCCACCTCCTCCTGGACCGGCTTCGAGAGCATCCAGTCGAGAAAGTCCCGCGAGAGGTCGGGCACCTCGGTGCCCTCGAGGACGGCCATCCCCTCGGGGTTGGCGTACCCCTGGTCGTTCAGGAAGCCGACCTGGTGTTTCTCCATGTTCTGGTCGAAGCGGTTGGCGAAGACGCGGTCGGTAGAGTACGAGACCACGACCGGACGCTCGCCCTCCTGCCACGCGCCGTAGGCGTCGCCCCACGACCCGAGGATGCGGACGTCGTTCTCGAGGAGGCGGCGCCAGTAGTCGAGGTAGCCGTCCTCGCCCATCTGGCTGATGGTCCACAGGAGGAAGGCCCGGCCGGGGTCGGAGGTCTGTGCGTTCTCCGCGAGGAGCGTCCCCTCGTAGGCGGGTCCGGTGAGTGCCTCGAACGTCCCGGGGTTCTCGACGGCACGGCCGTCGTACACGAGACTGATGTAGCCGGTGTCGTACGGCAGTGCCCGGCCGTCGGGGTCGATCTCGAGTGCGGGCTTGACGTCGTCCGTGTTCTCCATCGCGTCGCGGTCGAGTTCGCGCAGGAGCCGTGCGTCCGGCAGGCGCTCGTCGATGCGAACGAGGTCGTCCACGTTCAGCCCGACGTACACGTCGGCGTCGATGGTGACGCCCGCCGACCGGCGCTGGATGAAGTAGTTCAGCCCGTTGTTCGGCGTGAAGAACTCCAGTTCGGCGTCGAACTCCGACTCGAACTGCTCCTTGACGTAGCCGCCGGGACTGGACCCGGACTCCGCCTCGACGAACGCCGAGTACGTCGCGACGCGCAGGAGGTCGTCGTCGCCCGCCGATCCGCGCGTGCCGGAACACCCCGCAAGCGCCGCCGCCGCGGCACCCGCGCCGGCGAGGAACGCACGCCGCCCCGTCAGGCGCCGGGTCGCCGACCGCTCTCCCGGGTCCGTCCCGTCGCGGTCGCGCACCTGCCGGTCCGACGTCGTCTCGTGGTCCGATACCCTCCGTGTGGGCTCGTCGTCGGCCGTCGTCATAACCGGGTGTTCACACCCCGTGGTACTAAAGTCGCCCGCACTCGCTCGCCCAAGGCGGGACTCCCACCCGGCGCGGTGTCCCCGCCTCTCCGTGTCGGCACCCGGCCGACGATTTCGGGGAACACGGACGTCTGCCCACCTTTTTGTGGCCCGGCACCGACGGTGTTGCGCATGAGTGGCACGGAGTCGGCCGACGAGGGGGATCGCACGGTGACGGTCGAGGAGGACGACGTCCGCATCCAGAAGTCACTCGCTCTGGACCAGTTCGACACGCCGGCGATCGTGTTCACGGTCACCTCCGACCGGAACGCGGTCGCGTACCTCCGGATCACGGACCCCCTGCCGCCGTCGATCGACCCCGACGACGTGGGTCTGCACCCCGAGTACGACAGCGAGGGCTGGACGCGCCGCGACGGCGACCTCCAGTTCGAGGGCCGACTCGCCCCCGGCGAGGAACTGGAGACCGTTTACGGACTCCGCGTGGCCGGCGTGGACGACCCCGAGTCGCTCCTCGCGGACCCGTATTTCGAGGAGATAGTGGCCGCCGGCGACGAGGAGGGAGCGGCGGACGCGGACGCGGCCGCGGACGACGGGACGAGGTCGGGCGACGACGGCGACCCGGAGACGGACGGGGACGCAGACGACGCGGCCGGGACCGGCGACGCCGACGACGGTGACCGCGGGACGGACGACGCGGCCGCCACCGGCGACGAGGGCGACGTCGATACCGCCCACGACGACGAGGGCGATACCGACGACCCGGAGACGGACGCGAACGGCGACGACGCGGACGCGACCGACGCCGCGGCAGGGGGCGGGTCGGCGACGGCGACCGCACCCGCCGGTGCCGACGTCGAGAGCGTGGCCGCGGCGCTGGCGGCCGAACTCGAACGCGGCGAGGTGGACGAGGAGACGCGGGCGACGCTTGACCGCCACCTCGCGACCGAACTCCCCCAGTCCGCCGAGACCCGCCTCGACGACGTGCGCCGGCGAGTGGACGACCTCGCGACCTACACCGACGCCCTGGAGCGAACGCTCGACCGCGTCGGGACGGACGACGACCTCGTGAGTCAGGTCGAGACGTTCCGCGGGCAGGTGGCCGACGTCGAGGAGCGGACCGAGACGCTCCGGGACGACCTGGCGGCGACCGACGAGCGGGTGGATTCGCTGTCGGCACTCGAGGACGACGTGGCCGACCTCCGGAGTGACCTCGCAGACGTGCGCGACGACGTGACCGCGGTCGAGGACGAGGTCGCGGCCGCTCGCGAGGACCTGCGGGACGAGATCGCGGCCGTTCGCGAGGACCTCTCCGAGGACGTCACCGACGAGGTCGAGCGTCTGCGGACCGACCTCGAGGAACTGCAGGAGTGGCGCCAGACGCTCGCCAGTACGCTCGCGGGTCCGGCCCCGGACGACGACGAGTAGCGTCCCGTTCGTCGTCGCGCCGAACGGACCGAGTCCCGCTCTCCACCGGGCGCCCGCGGGGCAACCTTTTGTCCACGCCCCGCGAGAGTCGGATCGTGTCGAGAGACCGACGCCACGTGCTCGCGGCCATCGTCGTCGCCGCCGGCCTCCTGACGGCGGTCATCCTCCGCGAGGTGCTGGCGACGGTCTTCTTCGCGGCCACGGTCGCGTACGTGCTGGCGCCGGTCGAGGAGTGGTACACCCGCCGCGGGGTGCCGGTCTGGTGGGCGTCGCTGGCGGCGACCGTCACCGGTCTCGGGGTCGTGGCTCTCGTGCTGTCACCGATTTTCGTCCTGCTGTACCTGCGGTTCCAGGCGCTGCGCGGTCTGCTGAGCGAGTTGCCGGTGCCGGAGATGGTGACGCTGTCGCTGTTCGGCTTCGAGCGGACAGTGCAGGTGGCGGAACTGTTGCCCGCGCTGACGGACTACGTACAGGGAGTCGCGCTGTCGGTCGCGAGTGCCGCGCCGGTGGTGGCTATCAAGGGGACGCTGTTCGCCATCGTCGTCTTCGCCCTGTTGTTGGCCCGGGACAGCCTGCACGCCGCCGTCTGGGCAGTGGTTCCCGGAGCGTACCACGACGCCGTGGCCCGACTGACCGCCCGTGCCCGCGGGACGCTGTTCGCCATCTACGTGCTGCAGGCGGCGACGGCACTTGCCACCTTCGTCGTCGCCGTGCCGCTGTTTCTGGCGCTCGGCTACCGCTACCCCCTGACGCTCGCGACGCTCGCCGGCTTCCTCCAGTTCCTGCCCATCGTCGGCCCGTCGGTACTCGTCGTCGCCGTCGCCCTGGTGGACGTGGCCGCGGACAACCTCCTCCGGGCGGGGCTGGTGTCGGTGCTCGGACTCGTCCTCGTAGCGTGGCTTCCGGACCCCGTCGTCCGCCCGCGACTCGCCCGCCGGACGACGGACCTCCCCGGCAGTCTCTACTTCGTCGGGTTCACCGGGGGGCTGTTCACGCTCGGCGTCGTCGGCGTCGTCGCCGGACCGCTGGTCGTGGCGGTCCTGAGCGAGTCGGTGCGACTGCTCGCCGAGGAGATGGAGGACGGAGACGCCCCGACGGGGACCGAGAGCGACGCGGACGACTCCGACGGGGAGACGGCGACCGACCCCCACGACGACGTGGGGCCGGACGACACCGCCGAGACGCCCACCGACTCGCCGGCCGACGACGCCGGCGACGACCTGACGGCGGAGACCGGCGGCACGGACGACTGAACCGACCGGGAGAGCGGACTGTCACACGTCGTCTCTGTCGAACCCCTCAAGCGGCAACGTTTTCCGACAAAATCTCCGTGACGCCGTGTCGTGACACCGCGTGACGACGCAGTGCAGTCGCCGGGTTCGGCGAGCGAGCCGTGGCGTCGCTCGTCCCGAAAGCAGCAATTTTTTCTGCTTGTCGGGACGGGCGGCGGGACCTGCCGGTACGGGTGAGGGTTATACGGCGTCGTGACCAACGATACGTGTATGACGGATCACTTCCCCGACGACACACTCGTCTCCGCCGACTGGGTGGAGGCGCGTCTCGACGAGTTCCAGAGCGACGACCCCGGCCACCGACTGGTTGAGGTGAACAACCCGACGGTCACGGACGAGTCGGAGTACACGCCCTACGAGGACGGCCACATCCCCGGGGCCGTCTTCTTCCACTGGGAGGAGGACCTCTCGGACGACGTGACCCGCGACATCGCCTCGCCGGAGAAGTTCGCCCAACAGAACGGCGACGCCGGCATCAGCGACGAGTCCACCATCGTCATCTACGGCGGCGGCCGGGTCCCGAACTGGTTCGCCCTGTTCGCCTACTGGGAGTACAAGTACTACGGCCACGACGACATCCGCGTCCTGGACGGCGGGAAGAACTACTGGGTCGAGAACGACTACCCGCTCTCGACCGACGTGCCGGATTACCCGACCCAGACCTACGAGGTCGGCGAGGCCGACGACGGTATCCGCGCCTACAGGGCCGAGGTCGAGGCGGCCATCGACCGCGGCGTTCCGCTGGTGGACGTCCGCAGTCCCGAGGAGTTCACGGGCGAGGTCATCGCGCCCGAGGGTCTGATGGAGACGGCCCAGCGCGGCGGGCACATCCCCGGCGCCCGCAACGTGCCGACCGCGTCCGTCCTCCGTGAGGACGGCCGCTTCCTCCCGCCCGAGGAACTCCGCGAACTGTACGCCGAACAGGGCATCACCGAGGACGACGAGGTCATCACCTACTGCCGCGTCGGCGAGCGCTCCTCCATCGCGTGGTTCGTCCTGACGGAACTGCTGGGCTTCGAGAACGTCGAGAACTACGACGGCTCCTGGACCGAGTGGGGCAACACCATCCGCGCCCCGATCGCGACCGGCGAGGCCGACGACTGACGCCGTCCGGCCCGGTCCGCCCTCGCACTCTCCACTGACGCCGCGTACCGCCCCGCTCGCTCCCTCGCAGGCCGAAAGACGTTATTCGGTCCGCACCAATTCGAGTGTAATGGGGCTCCTCGAGAACATCTTCATCGGGCTGGCGGTGGTCACGGGGGCGGCGGCGTTCGCCGCGCTGGCGGGCTGGTACTACGCACTCGACAGTTACGGGGAGCAGATGAGCGACCGCGCCCGGACACTGATGACCTACGGCGTCCCGCCCGCCGTCGTGCTGTCGGCCATGCCCGTCCTCGACGTGGTCCTGTGGCTGTTCGCCGACTTCTCCTTCCCGACGGTGGGCTTTGCCGCCCCCGCTCTCGGTCTCGTCGGCGGCGTCGCCGTCGTCACCTACGTCGCACTCGACCTGCGCGAACAGGCTGCCCTCGACGAGGGTCTCTCCTCCGAACTCGACTGAGGCCGGCCGTCGGTCGAGTCCCCTCGTCCCGGCTCAGCCCCCGACGACGAGTCCCCCGACCGCCGGGGTGAGGAACGCCTCGACGACGCCCGCCACGGCGAACACCGGCAGCAGTCCGAGGAGGACGAGGAAGGCCTGCCGGACCGCCTCGGCGACGTCTTCGACCGACCGCCGTCCCCGGAGGAGGCCGACCGTCTCGCGGGCGAGATGCAGTCCGACGGCGCCGCCGACGGCCAGTGCCGGCACCTCGATTATCCCGTGGGGCAGGACGAAGGCCGCGAACACCACGGGGTCGAACAGCCCCGAGAGGGCGCCGACGACGAGGCCGTTGAACAGCAGGTTGCCGACCGTCGGCAGGCCGAGGGCGACGCCACCGAACGTCTCCGACACCGCCACGAGCCAGTTGTTCAGCGTCAGCGTCAGCGCCGTTCCCAGCGGGAAGCCCCCGAAGACGGCACTCGGGTCCCCCGTCAGCGGCTCCGCCGTCCGCGGTCCGAGCGTTCGCCCGGCGACGACCCCGACCCCGAACAACGCGACCGCGACCGCGACCAGTCCGGGGTGGTCGCGGAGGAATCGCCCGAGGGCAGCGAGTCCGGCACGGAAGCCACCGAGGAGGTCCGAGAACGCGCCGCCGGCCCCGCTGCCGACCGCCGCCGGGTCCGTTCCGACCGTGTCGTCGGTCCCGGCGCCGTCCGCGTCGGGTGTCGCCGCCTCATCTGCCGTCGGGCCGTACTTCCATTCGGTGGCTTCCCCCGAGTCGTCGGTCCCCGACGCGACCGCGACGCCGGTCGCGGCGGTCCGGGCCGCCCGCTCGCGCCCGGTCGGCAGGAACAGCCCCATCCGCACGAGCCCCAGCCACGGGAGTACCAGAAACAGCGCGAGGAGATTGCCGACGCGCCCGACACCGGCGGTGCTCGCGAGACCGCCGACGAGTGCCGCCCCGAGGAGTGCCGCCACCTCCAGCGCGACGTACGTCGCGGCCGCGCCGGTCTCCCGGCGGAGGAAGCCGAGGTTCCGCCCCACCGCGTCCAGCGGCCCCGCTCCCTCGACGACGACGGCCTCCGGCGCGAACAGGAAGCCGACGTAGGCGAACAGCAGTCCCGGCAGGGCGAGGACGGCCCCCAGAACGCCGACCGCACCGCCGACCGTCGCGAGCGTGAGTGGGACCAGGACGACGCCGAACTGCAACAGCGTGAGACCGACGAACGTCCCACCGTCACGGAAGACGCCCCGGACGGCGGCGGCAAGCGGTGACACCGTCTCGCCGTCGCCGGCCGTCGCCGCGCCGCTCGCTCGCGCCCGGGCATCGGCACCGACGGCCGCGCCCGCGGCGTTGACCTTCGCCGCCCCCACCGCCGCCCGGAAGAGGACGGCGCCGGCGAACGCGGCGGCCGCCCCGACCGCCAGCAACAGTGAGACGGCCGGCGTGAGGAGGACCGACAGCGCCGCCGACACGGCCTCCGGCGCGGTCGTGGGGTCCTGGATACTCGACAGTCGTTCGGCGGCGGTCGCGATGCGGCCGCTTCCCCGCAGCGAGAGGAAGACGCCGGCGCCCGTCGCGAGCACCACGGTCTGGACGACCACGCCCGTCGCCGCCTCGGCGACGAACGGCGGCAGCACCTCCACCGGTCGCTCGCGCAACACCCGCGTCGCGGCACCCGTCGCGTCGTCGGTGTCCATCGCCAGCCACTCGGGGTGGCCGCCTGTTAACCGTATCCCCGGCCGTCCGACTCTCGCCCTCGCACTCGTTTCCCGCCGACTCCGGGAAGGTTTAGGAGCGAGGAACGGGAACGGTGGCCGTGAGCACGATTCCGGAGCGCTCGAACATAGAGCGCGAGTACAAGTGGAGCATCGAGTCGATGTTCGCCGACCGCGAGGAGTGGGAGACGGCGTACGAGGACGTCGCAGCGCGGGTGGACGACCTGCGGGCCTTCGAGGGCCGCGTGGACGAGAGCGCGGCGACGCTGCGGTCGCTCTTGGAGACGCGCGAGGCAGTCCTGCGCGACCTCGATATCGTCAGACAGTACGCCAGCCTGCGCTCCGCGGAAGACACCCGCGACCAGGAGTACCAGGCGATGTCGTCGAAGGCGAGTGCGCTGTCCTCGGAGGTGTTCTCGGCGCTCTCCTTCCTCGAACCGGAACTCGGCGCGATGGACGAGGCCACCCTCGAGTCGTTCGTCGAGACCGAACCCGCCCTCGCGGAGTACGAACACTACTTCGACGACGTCCGGCGACAGGCCGAACACACCCAGTCGCCCGAGGTGGAGGCGGTGCTCTCCGAACTCGGCGAGGTCCTCGACGCGCCCGGCGAGACGTACTCGATGCTGACGAACGCCGACATGGAGTTCCCGACGGTCGAGGGGCCCGACGGCGACCCGGTCGAGATATCGCTGAGTAACTTCACCACGCAACTGCGCCGCCCGGACCGCGACTACCGCCGGCGCGTCCACGAGACGTTCTACGACGAGTGGACAGACTACCGCAACGCCGTCGGCACCACGCTCCAGAAGGCGACGACCACCCACGTCAAGCAGGCCGACATTCGCGACTACGACAGCGCCCGGCAGGCCGCCCTCGACGGGCCGAACGTGCCGGTCGAGGTGTACGACACGCTCGTCGAGACGGTGCGCTCGCGGACGGACGTCCTCGGGCGCCACACCGACCTGCTCCGGCGCGTCCTCGGCGTCGAGGACCTCCAGATGTGGGACGTGTACATGTCCATCACCGGCGGCGAGAGTCCCGACCTCTCCTACGAGCGGGCGAAGGAACTCGTGACCGACGCGGTCGCGCCGCTCGGCGACGCCTACCAAGAGCGCATGGCCGAGGGCCTGGAGTCCCGCTGGGTGGACGTGTACGAGAACGA
>CAZEIO010000028.1:15129-16489 GCA_964512525.1 uncultured Halobacteriales archaeon | reverse complement strand
GAACTGATTACCGACCACTTCTTACGGGTTTCGATCCGGGCGGGGGATCCCCGGTTGCAACCGGAGACCTACGTCCGTGTGTCCACCGCATCGCGGAGAGCGTCACCCACGAGACTCGTCGCGAGAACCGTGAGGGCGATGGCGACGGTCGGCAGCGTCGCGATCCACCACAGCGAGTCGAACTTCAGTATCTCTTGACCCACTCCCATGGCCACCTGGTTCCCCTGTGGGCCGATACCGCGGAAGACCAGTCCCCCCCACGACCGCGAGTCGCCGCCCGAGAGCGCGAGGAAACTCAACAGCGCCTCCACGAGGATCAGCTTGGGAACGAGCGTCGTCACCGACGTGAGGACGGCGCCGGCGACGTTCGGCACCACGTGGCGCCGCAGGACGTCCAGCCGGGTGGCCCCGGCGCTCCGGGCCGCCCGGACGTAACCTCGCTCCCGGACCGACCGCGCCTCGCTGCGGACCAGTGCGGCGGCGTCGGCCCAGTCGAACAGGCCGTACACCAGTACGAGGACGAACAGCGTCGGCCCGACGAAGATAGCCGCGAGGAAGTACACGATGAACGTCGGCACCGTGCGCTGTATCTCGATGACCTGCGACAGGACGGCGTCGTACCGGCCACCGACGTAGCCGGCGACCGCTCCGATCCCGACCGCGATCGGCGTCACGAGGGCGACGGCGATCAGCACGAACTGCACCGTCGTCCGGGCGCCGTACACCAGCCACGCGGCGATGTCGTGGCCAGCCTCGGTGGTCCCGAGCGGCGCCCGCCACGTGCCCGCACAGCGGTCTTCGCCGACCCGTCGAATACAGTCGTCCGTCCACGTGTCCCGCACCGCGAACCCGACCGGCGGCTGTGTGCGTAACTCGAAGTTGAACGCCGGTCTGGCGACGAACTCCGGTCCTACGGCGCCGACGACGAAGACCACGGCCACGACCACGAGCGACGACACCGAGACCACGTCCCGCGGGTACCGCTTCCAGAGGGCCCGGACGCGGTCGGGTCGCGCCAGCGCCGGCAACAGGCCGAAACTGACGAGAATCGACAGCGCGAACAGGGTCAGCCAGTCAAGAGCAGTGGCGGTCCAGCCCAGTTCGGCGACGGTGTACCCGAACTCGTCCACGGTCGTGTAGTCCCACGCGAACCACGCGCCGAGCGCGAGTGCCTGCAGGACGAAGACGACCACCGGTCCCGAGAGGCGTCGGCGACCGCTCTGGACGGCTCCCCAGTCAACCGTCTCGAACCCTACCTCGTCGTCCCCACCAGACATTCCCGTCTCTCGTCGGCACTCCCGTCGTCCTCAAAAGCCTTCCAGATACTCAAACCTGGATTTCACTCACCGCGGATTATTAA
>CAZEIO010000028.1:0-15029 GCA_964512525.1 uncultured Halobacteriales archaeon | reverse complement strand
CGCCGCCGGACGGGTCGCCCCGTGACGCCACGACGCCGTTGGTCGTGCGATACGGCATCTGGCTGGTCAAGTTCGCGACCCTCGACTGGAGCTACACCGACCAGCCGGTGACTGCCCGGGTCCTCGGCGCTCTCGGCGTGACCGCGACGTACCTCCTGCCGGCGCTGCTGGTCTCGTACGTCGGCGGTGTCCTGGTCGGCACGCGGGCGGCGCTCTCGGAAGGCCGGCCGTTTGACACGGTGTCCCGGGCCGCCGCCTACCTCGGCTTCGCGGTGCCGGCGTTCTTCGTCGCGGCCGTGGGGTGGTTGCTCTTCGGCTTCGAGACGGGGTGGATCATCCGCTACGACACCGACCGACCGCACCTCTCGACGTACAACCTCCTCCGGCTGCTCGGTCCCGTCGCAATCATGACCTTGACGACGACGGCCATACAGATACGGCACGCCCGGTCGGAGATCCTCGGCCAGTTGCGAGAGGAGTACGTGAAACTCGCCCGCTCGCAGGGGGCGTCCGAGCGGGCACTGGGCCGCTACGCGCTGCGAAACGCCGCGGCGACTATCCTCGCCCTCCTCGTCTCCGAACTGCTGGGGACGGTGCTGCTGTCTGCGCTCGCAGTCGAGATAATCTGGCGCGTGCCCGGCTTCGGCCGTCTCCTCCTCGTCGCCGCACAGGACAGGGCGCCGCCGCTGGTACTCGGCGCGACGTTCGTCACCGTCGTCGTCGGCGTCACGGCCGCACTCCTGCGCGACGCCGTCGTGACGCTCCTCGACCCCCGCCGCGGTGAGGAGCGGACCTGACTCGACACGGGACGACGGCGTTCACGGGCCGACGCGGACCGCCGTGGACACTCCGTCGTCGGTATCGCCGTCGTGCCGGGGAGCAAAGAACGACTGCCCCCGGCGACTCAGGAGTCGGTGGCGGAGGGGCGAGTGGCGCTCTCGGCCGACTCGACGCCGGCACCGCCCCGGACCCCGACCCGGACGGCGGCGAGGGTGGACTCGACCGGTGGGAACCCGTCGTCGGCCGAGCGACCCAGCGAGGCGACGACCGACAGCGCCGCGGGAGTCGGGTCCACGCCCGGCGTTCCGGCGGCCCCCGCGATGAGTGCCAACTGGAGGACGTCGGCCTCCAGACCCCGGTCGCGACGCCCGTCACCCGGGCGATCCCGGTCGGGTTCGTCGCCCGAACTCGACCGGTCGCCGCGGGCGAGGGTCTGGTCACGACCGAAGTTACGGACCGTCTCGACCGCCTTGTCCGCGGCGGTCGTCCGTGCCAGCAGGTAGAAACCCCGCGACACCAAGACGTCGGCCGCCAAGACCGCGAGATTCTGCTCCGTCGAGTCGCCGACCGTCGTCGTCTCCCCGGTCGTCGTCGGCGACCAGGGGTCGTCGCTGGCGAGTTGCCGTATCAGACGCAGTCCCTCGTATATCAACTGCACGCCGGCGGCGCGTTCGGCGACGTGGTCCGGCACGGCCGGGGTGGTGCCGTTCGACCCGACGCCGGTCGCGAGTCTGCCCTCGGCCTCGACGTCCACGACGAGTGCGGCGTCGCCGTCTGCGGTGTCGGCGGCCCGTGCCGCCCGGAGCGCGAGGACGCCCGGCACCATCGACGTCCCACTCAACAGGTCGTCCATGACGGCCCGGAGTTCGTCCGGTTCGATGTCCCGGACGGCGTCGTGGGCGGCGGTCCGGCACGTGGCGACCTCGTCCATTGATTTCGGGTAGGTCCGGGACACGCAAAGACCTTTGGAAACCGCCGGTCGAGTGAGAACGTGATAGAGCGCACCGAGGACGCCGGCGTCTGCGAGATCACGCTCGCTCGACCGGCCCGACGAAACGCCCTGACGCCGGCCGGTCTCGAGGCACTCGCGGCCGCCGTCGCAGACACTGACGCCCACGTCGTGTACCTGCACGGCGCCGGGAGCGCGTTCTGTGCCGGCGCGGACCTCGATGTCGTCGATGCTCTCGACCGTAGCGGCGCAGTTCGCTTCGCTCGCCTCGGTCAGCGGGTCGCCCGGACGCTCGCGACGGCCGACGCTGCCGTCGTCGCGGGCATCGACGGCGCGGCCCGGGGCGGGGGCGTCGAACTCGCCCTCGCCTGTGACCTCCGGGTCGCCACCCCCGACGCCACGTTCGCCGAGACGGGTGTCGCCCTCGGTCTCTTCGGAGCGTGGGGTGGTACGCACCGCCTCCGCGAGGCCCTCGGGACCGCCGACGCGGCCGATGTCGCGCTCACGAGCCGGACGCTTGACGCGACGGCGGCCCGCGATGCCGGTCTCGTCTCCCGCGTCACGGAGGCCCCGCGGGCCGTCGCCGAGACGGTCGCCGACCACGACCCCGGAGCAGTGCGGGTGGTCGCAGAGCGACTCCGGGACGACGGCCCGCAACGCGTTCAGGAACGCCGGGAGGCGGCGGCCTTCGGCAGTCTCGTGGACCGGCGCTCCGGCCGCGAGGGCGACTGTGACCGCGACTGATCGAGGACTCTCCGACGACCGACCCGGACGCCACCGGCTTCGGACCTCCACCGGGGCAGTGCCCGCGAGTCCGACGGGCGTCGAAAACGTCTAGTGGGCCACCCGCAAACTGAATGGCGTGTCTGATTGCGACTACTGCGAGGCGTCCTTCGACGGCGAGGACGCCTACCTCGACCACCTGGCGGCCGCCCACGACGGCGAGTTGAGTGCCATCGACCGGCGCCGGGTTGACAACCACGAGAGCGACGGCGACGGCGGCGTCCCGACCACGACCGTGGTGGCGGGACTCGCGGTCGTCGGTCTCGTCGCTCTCGTCGGTGCCCTCCTCCTCGGCAGCGGGTCGGGTCCCGGTGGCGGCCAGACGACCGACGGCACGGTCACGGCCGAGGGAAACACCATCGTCTCGTTCGGTGGGTCGGCACCGGACGGCATCGAGACGGCGCCCCTGCCGGACAGCGGTCGTGAGGACGTCGTCGGCGTGGTCGCAGAGGAACCGTACACGGGGCCGAGCCCACCGCCGCACCTCTCGCCGAGCGAGTTGAACTACCAGAGGACCCCGCCGACTGCCGGCCCGCACACGGGCGATACCGTCCCGGCGGGCTTCTACGAGGAGACCCCGCCGCTTGGCGCACTCGTCCACACGCTCGAACACGGTGCCGTCGTCATCTACTACGATCCCGAGTCGATTACACCCGAGGCCCGAGAGAGCCTCCGGACGTTCGCGAACCAGCACACGGGCACGTGGCAGTCGGTCGTCGTCGTGCCCCATCCCGGCGACTCGCCGCCAGCCTACGAACTCACCGCGTGGGAGCACCGTCTCGAGATGGAGACGTACGACGCCCGGGCAGTGCGGGCCTTCGTCGCCGAGTACATTGGCCGCGGTCCCGAGAATCCCGTTCGCTGACGCTCGGCGGAGACAGCCCTTAGTTCACGCCGCTCCCAGCGACGGCATGCCGAACGCCGTCTTCCACGTCTCGACGCCCGAGACGCTCTCGTACGCCGACGCGAAGGTCGAGAACCTCCTCGCTGACGACGCCGTCGTCGTCGATACCGTCGCCGTCGTCATCGACAGCGGCGCGACGATAGACGCCTGTACGGACGCGGAGCGCGAGACGGTGCGGCGCCTGCTCTCGCTCGGAGCCGCCGTCCGCGTCTGTTCGAACGCACTCCGCGGCGCGACGGCGTCGCTCCCGGACCTCCCCGAGGGCGTGGAGCGAGCCTCGTCGGGAGTCGGCGAACTCACCCGCCTGCAGGACGCCGGCTACGCCTACCTCAGGCCGTAGTCCGGCGAAGCGCCACGTTGAAGTGGGAATCCAGCCTACTCGAGAGACGCGAGCGCTGGTGGTCTGTGGCGAGTGCCGCGGACGACGGCGCGAACGAAGTGAGCGCCGGTGGTCTAGTGGTAGGACATGAGCTTCCCAAGCTCATAGCCCGGGTTCAATTCCCGGTCGGCGCACGTTTCGACGAACGCCTTCGTGAGTCGTGACTGCGCCACAGAGAATTGGACGATGCACGTCTCAGCGGTCGAACGGAGCGAGACCGACCGTCTCGCCGTGGTTCGATTCCCGGCCGGCGCGTCTCGCGGCGACGGCGCCTGAGTCGCCGCACGGGACGGCCAACGGACTCTCGCCGTACGTTCGGCTTCCTCCGTCGAGGCGGCGTCACTCCGCCGTCGCTTCGGGGCCCTCGCGGACGACAGACAGCAGTTCGGCCGTCTCCGGTGGATCGTACCGCAGCGGACGGCGCCACCACGGTCCACGGCCGGAGTCGTTCGACAGTTCCGTTACCAGTCGGTTCGCGTCGCTGCCGCCGGTCGGTGCCGACAGGGGGACGGCGCGGTCGAGTAGTCCGGAGTCCGCGGGGTCGCCCAGGACGAGGACAGCGGCGTCGAACGTCGATCGCTTGCGGTGGGCGTTGTCGCGGAACCGCCGGCGCTCGGCGTCCGACAGCGAGCGAAACTGGTCGCCGGCGACCGCGCGTTCGACGCGAAAGGCGGCTATCAGGTAAGCACCCCACTCCGGCGCCATCCAGCCGGGTCGGTCATCGGGGTCCGGTGGGGGTCCTCCGAGCGAGGGTGGGTCGGGTCCGACGGTCGGCTCCAGTGTCGCGTAGAAGAACAGGTGGTCGCCGGGGTCGAGAGCCGAGAGCGGACCGGCCTTCACCGCGTGTTCGTCGCCGTAGGTGTACTCCGGGCCGTCGTACGCCCGGTGGTCCGGCAGCGCGGGGTCCACGTGCACCCGACGGTCGCGGAGGTCACCGGGCACCGTCACGCCGAGGTCGAGGTCGCCGTAGGTCGGTACGGGTCGATCGAGGACCGCGGCGGGCCGCGTCGGCTCTCGCTCGGGGATGGGGACGTACTCGAACGAGCCGTCGGGGCGAACCGGCCCGCGGAACCCGGGAAGACTCGTGTTGACGCCGACGTTGATGGCGACGGCACGCACGCCGTCCGGCGTCCCCGAGTCCGGGGCGTGACCGGAACTGGAACCGGGTGGCGTCACTCAGAGTTCCTCGCCGCAGTTGCGACAGAAGGTGAACACCGGGTCTGCGGCGTTCGGCGTGCCACACGCGGAACAGCGACGCCTCGCGGGGCGGCCGCCGTCGTCGGAGCGGTCGGCCTCTCGTCTCCGGCGGTCGCTCGCGCTCGCGGTCCCGCCGGTTGGGTCGGGTTCCGAGTCCACCTCCACCGGACCCGTGGGGCCGTCGTCGTGAACCAGGTAGTAGTACGCTGCCACCTGGATGGCGGTGACGGCGAGGACCGTCCCCCCGAGGGCGATGACCCAGACCAACATCTGCGTGTAGTTGGTGGTCGGATCACTTGACCTTTCCTGCACTGCGGGTGAACGCTCTTGGCCACCGGGCCTCAAATCCGAGGCGTGCGCGACACTCCCCTCACTCGCCGGCGGGTGCTCACCGAACTGTCGGCAGTCGCGGGCACGGCCGGTCTCGCCGGTTGTACCGCGACCGACGCCAGAGGGCCGGGTCGAGAGACGACGCCTCCGGACACGACGACGGACGACGCGGCGACGACCGCCGGGGAACTCGACCTTCGGGAGGCGAACGTGACTAGGGTCAGCGTCGAACCGGCAGACGGGCGATTCCGGCTCTCGGTGACGCTGTACCACGACGACGACGGCGAGGACGGCTACGCGGACTGGTGGCAGGTCGAGACACTCGACGGTGAACGACTGGGCCGCCGGTCGCTCGCACACCCCCACGGTACCCGGCCGTTCACCCGGTCCACGACGGTCGAACTCCCGACGGACCGGGTGGTCGTTCGCGGTCACGACCAGACGCACGGCTACGGCGGACGGGCGGCCATCGTCGCGATACCCGACGGTGCGGTCGAGTTCGTCGATCAGGGGCCGGAGCGACGGTCGTTCGCCGACCGCTGACCGTTCCTCGACGCTCGCAGGTGGTCACGACTCCGGCGGCGGAAAGGTACCTTGATGCCGGTTCGGCACGGTGCAACGGTCGTGACACGCGTCATCGACGGCAACGCGGTGGCCGACGAGGTGCGCTCCGACCTGACCGAGGCCATCGAGACGGTCGCAGAGGAGGGCCGACGACCGGGACTGGCGACCGTCCTGATGAGTCCCGACCCGGCGAGCGAGACGTACGTTTCGATGAAACAACGCGCCTGCGAGGACGTCGGCATCGAGGGCGTTCACCTGGAGATAGACACCGACGAACCGGCGCGCGAACTGTACGACACCATCGAGGACCTGAACGGGGACCCGGCCGTTCACGGTATTCTCGTGCAGTTGCCCCTCGCCGACCACGTCCCGAGACACGAGGCACTAGAGCGAATCGCGCCCGAGAAAGACGTGGACGCACTCCACCCCGAGAACGTCGGCCGCCTGACCGCCGGTCGGCCGCGGTTCAAGCCCTGCACGCCCCACGGCATCCAGCACCTCCTCCGGACGGCCGAGGTCGAACTGGAGGGCGCGGACGTGACGATAATCGGCCGCTCGGACATCGTCGGCAAGCCACTCGCGAACATGCTGACGAACAAGACCGACGGCGGAAACGCGACGGTTACCCTCTGTCACTCCCGGACGCGGGACCTGGCGGCGAAGACGCGGGACGCCGACGTCGTGGTCGCCGCCGCCGGCCGGCCCGAGATGGTCGGCCCGGAGATGGTCAGCGAGGGCGTTACCGTCGTGGACGTCGGCATCAACCGCGTCGAGGCCGACACCGAGAAGGGCTACGAACTCGTCGGCGACGTGGACTTCGAGGGAGTGAAGCCGAAGGCGTCGGCCATCACGCCCGTTCCCGGCGGCGTGGGGCCGATGACCATCGCGATGCTCCTGTACAACGCCACGAGTGCCGCCGCACTCCAGCAGGGAATCGACGTGGAACTCCCCTGACCACGGCACTGGGCCCCGACCGACGGGCGGTCGTCACCGCCCGTCTCCGTCGTTCACCGTCTCCGCTCTCTCGCCGCTCACCACACGGACCGCCCGTGGTCCGTCTCCTCACTCCGAGGTGAGTCGTTCGACCCGGTCGCGAGCGGCCGCGAGTGCCGTCTCGTCCCCGTCGCGCAGCGACCGAGCCACGTCGCGGACGGCTGCTACGAGCGTCTCTGCGTCTGCTGGCGGCACGTCCCCCTGGAGCGCACGGTGCCGGCTGACGACGCCGTCGATGCCGTCGAGTGCCCCCCTGACTGCCGGCACGGTACGGGCCTCGTCGTCCGCGTCGCGTTCCGCCAGCCAGTCCCGGAGTTCGCGACGGTAGTCGCGGACTGCGTCGGCGTAGGCGAGTCCACGGGCGGCCCGTAACGACGCCGGCACCTGTCCGGAGTCCGGCCGCTCCCCCTCGTCGGCGCCGCCGAGGAGTCCGAGCAGATATATCTCCTCCTCGTCTTCCACCGCAGCGACCAGCGTTCGGTCCACGAGGTCGGCGGCGTGTCTGAGTTCGGCCGCGGCGAGGTAGGTGTCGTCGAGGTCACGCAGCGCTCCCGCGTTGACGAAACCACGACGGCGGACGTACTCTCGGCAGGTCTCCTTCGCGGCCGCGAGACCGTCGAGCAGGTCGTCGTCAGCCGTCTCGCGGGCGGCCGTGAGGTCGAGCTCGACCGGCGCGTCCGTGTGCTGGCGACGGCGGTCCCGGCCGACTGACCGGAGCGACCCGCAGGACGGACACTCGACGGCCCCCGTCTCGTAGTAGGACCACCGGTGGCCGCAGTCCGTACACTCGCGCTCGCCTCTGACGCGCATCGCAGTCCGGTAGGTGCGCCCGCCGCTTGAATCCAGCGCGTGACGCCGACGGGGAGACCGACCACCTCGTCAACTCAGGTCCGGTCAAGCGTCGGTCGCTCGACGCGGCCGCCCGTCGCGCCGTCGAGACCGACCTCGCGGGCGTAGTCCACGACCGCCTCGGTGACCGGGCCGTGTCTCGCCACCACGTCGCCGCGACGGACGGCGTCCACGACGTGGTCGGTCTCCACCAGGTAGTCCGCGACCGCGACCTCGTACCGGCGGTCGGGGTCGATCGGTTCGCCGCCGACCGTCGCAGAGCGAAGGTCGCCGGCGGCGTCGTCCCAGACCAGTTTGGCGCCGCTGACGTGACAGCAGTGGTGGTCCGGATGATCGTCGTCGTGGTAGCCGAACGGGACGGCCACGAGTGCTGCCCGGAGTCGGTCACCCGGCACCTCGACGGTCAGCAGTTCGTCGCGGTACGGCGCCAGTCCCACGAGGTCGGCGACGGTCACCTCGCCGGCTATCGGCTCACCCGAGCGGATCGCACCCGGCGGACTGAGGGAGACGTCTGCGTCCGCCCGCCAGCGTAGCGCATCGACCAGGAGGTTCCCGACTCGGCTCTCGGCGACGCTCGCCGCTCGTTCGGTGCGTTCGATCGGGTCGGCGACGGTCGTGACGCACTCGTCGAGTCCGCGTTCGGCGTGGGTCCGCCGGAGCACCTGCAACAGGTCGGCGTCCACGCTCTCTACGTCCACTGGCCGAATCTCGGCCGTCGGTCTGGAGCCGAGGGTGACGACGGAGACGTGCCGTCCCGCCCGTCCGGGACGGACGACGACGGTGCCCGCGACGCGGTCCACGTGGACGTCGTGGACGTGGCCACCGAGGACGGCCGCCACGTCGGTCTCGCGGGCGATCCGTTCGTCCTCTCGACCGCAATGCGAGGCGACGACCACGTGATCGGCACCTGTATCGCGGAGGCGGTTTGCGTGTTGTCGAACGGCCGGAACCGGGTCGGAGAAGGCGACCCCGTCCGTCGTGTACGACATCTCTGCCGTCTTCGGATGTGCGACCCCGACGATACCGACGGCCGTCCCGTCCACCGTCGTGAGCGTGGCGGGACTGGTCGCCGCAGGGGCGAAGCGATGCTGCCCGTCAGCGTCCGTCTCCCGGTGAGCGTTCGCACAGAGCCACTCCTGTGGCGCCTCGCGGGCCAGCTCGCGGGCGCGCTCCGGGCCGAAGTCGAAGTCGTGGTTGCCGAAGGTGTCTGCGTCCGGGTCGATGGCCTCGAACAGCGCCATCGCCCCGGAGCCGTTCGTCGCGAGCGAGAGCGCACCGGGTGCGGTGTTGTCGCCGCTGCCGACAACCAGCGTGTGCTCGTCGCGGAGGGCGTGGACGGTGTCCGCGAGAGCGGCGGTCCGCCGTGGCTCGTCGAGGACCGTCTCGAGGTCGGAGTAGTGGACGACGCGGACCGTCATCGCCGGCCCTCCGGGACAGGGCGAATTCAATCCTGCGGTCGGGGTAGCGGTGCCGTCGTGGTCGCCTCCCTTCGCCGTCTCGAGGGCGCGACGGCATCGAGATCATCCCCCGAGGACGGCCGCGACGCCCCGGTATGTCACGAAGCCAACGCCCACGGCCCCCACGAGCGTCGCCAGCCACGCCGCGACGGTGACGCCTACCTTCCGTCTGGAGACGCCGCCGGAGCCGACCACGAGACCGCTCCCGATGACCGAGGAGATGATGATGTGGTTGAACGAGACGGGGACGCCCAGCGTGATGGCCGCCTGCGCGGTTATGAATCCCGGTACGAGGGCGGCGATGGACCGCCGCTCGCCGAGTTCTGAGTACTCGCGGGCGACCGCCTGCAGGAGTCGTGGCGCGCCCGTCCACGCGCCGGCGAGGATGCCCGCCCCGCCGAGGACGAGCAACAGCGTCCCGGGGTCCAGCACCGGGACGGCAGTCGGGTCGAGTTCCGTCTCGAAGAGCGACTCGAGCGGCCCCGTGGCGAGACCGACCTGTGACCCGCCGCTCGAGAAGGCGACGAGTGCGCCGAGACCGACGAGGAAGCGTCGGATACCGGCCTCGGGGTCGTCGGCGGTCGCCCGGCGCATCAGGCCGAAGCCCACGCCCGCGACGGCGAGAGTCACGACGAGCATCGTCACGTCGAATCCCGCGATACCGCGCGTCTGCCCGACCCGTGCCGAGACGTAGCCCGCGAGCGTCGTCGGGCCACTCTCACTTGGGAGCAGCGACAGCGTCATGTTCGCCACGACGGCCCCGACGACCGCGGCAAGCAGGGGGACGCCGACCTCCTCGGGGACGTCGTCGCGCCGAAGTATCGTGGCGGTCCCGTAGGCGACACCGCCCGCGAACGGCCCGATCGCCAGCCAGAACAGACCGATCTCGACGTACTTCGGCCACGCGGGCCCGCCGCCGATGGCGAGACCGACCCCGATGACCGCGCCGGTCGTCGCGAAGGCCGACGGCATCGGGTAGCCCGTCTTCACCCCGGCTGCGATAGATCCGGCCGCGATGAGGAGGGCGACTGCCGCCGCCAGCGGCGTGATGGAGACGCCGGTGACTAGGGACCTCCCGACGGCCTCCGAGATAGACCCACCCTGTAACACCGCGCCCGCCCCGGCGAGGATGCCGATGAGGAAGGCGGCCCGCATCGTGGACAGCGCGTTGGCTGCGACTGCGGGTGCGAAGGGCGGCGAGTTGCTGTTGGCGCCGACCGCCCACGCCATCGACAGTCCAGCGAGTACGGCGACGGCCACGACCAGAGACGACGCCATCTGGAGACCACGGGACGGTGAGGCCGGATAAACGGTCCGATCGTCGGTTCGCCCCGTTCGGACGCGGGGGGCGGGGTCTCGGGATCCCGGCACTGGCACATCGACGACGAACCCAGCGCTGGCGGCTCTCGCCAGCGGGTCAGGACGGCGTCGTGGTCCCCTGTTGCCACTCGGCCCGGGCGTAGTCCACGAAGTTCTGGAGGATTCGCAGGCCCGTCTCGCCGGACTTCTCGGGGTGGAACTGCGTCCCGACGACGTTGCCCCTCTCGTTCGCCGCGACGGCGGCGAACTCGCCGCCGTAGTCGCAGGTGGCGACCGTCGCCGGCGTCGGGTCCGAACAGAACGAGTGGACGAAGTAGGCGTAGTCGCCGTCCGTGACCCCGTCGGCGACGGGGTGATCCCGCGTCACGGTGAGTTCGTTCCAGCCCATGTGGGGCATCTTCACCCCGTCGCCCGACAGTCGCTCGACGCGGCCCGGGAGGAGGTCCAGGCCGGCGATGGTCTCGCCCGACGGCACTCCCTCCGTGCTCTCCGTGTACAGCATCTGGAGACCGACACAGACGCCGAGAATCGGGGTGTCCTCGGCGGCCTCGATTAGTACGTCGTGGAACGGTCGCGAGTTGCGCACGCACTCGCCGAAGGCACCGACGCCCGGGAGGACGAGTGCGTCGGCGGCGGCCAGTTCCGCGGGGTCGTCCGACAGCGTCACCGTCGCGTCGGCCCGCTCCAGTCCACGCCTGAGACTCCGGAGATTGCCGACCCCGTAGTCGATGATGGTGACGTTCACGTCGGACACCAGACCGGCGGCGGAGTTATTCTTTCCCGTCGCCTCCGCGGCCCGACCGTCGCCGTCTGCTCTCCGACGTTCCGGACACGAACGTCTGCACCACCGCAGGATTGATGTGGGTGTCGCCACCGAATTCACACGATGTCTTCCCAGACCCCCGTCACGGAGGATAGAGGAAGCGGTCGAGAGGCCGCTGATCGAGAAATTCCGTCGCGATAGTCACGACGACCGCACTTGGGGGTCCCGACGCACGCCAGACAGCGACGCGTCCACGACCCCGACGACCGCCGACCCCCGCCCGGACGCCGACTCGAACCCGGAGACGCCGGCTACCGGCACGGGCCACGACGGCGCCACGGTGTCGGCCGCTCCCGACGGCGCGGGCGTCCGCCTGCGCGTCGGCGGAGAGACCCGTCGCCTCTCCCGCGAGACGGCCCGAGAACTCCGCTCGGCACTCGGCGACGCCCTGACCGACGCCCGCGAGTTCGTCCACACCGTCGGCCGCCACCGCGAGGACGGTTCCTACGTCGTCGAGCGCCGCGGGGCGGACTCTGCGGGCCACAGGAAGGTGTTCGACTCCTTCGCGGCCTGCCGTCGCCTCTACGAGTCGCTGCCGGCGACGTTCGCGGCCACCGACCTCGACGCGCCCGGCGTCTCCGGCGGCCGGCGACACATGCTCGCGTGGCACTTCGCCGAGCATCCCGCGTTCGACTGTTCGCTGGGTGGACGCCAGCCGCTGACCGTCGAGAAGGCGAGCGACGCGGCCGGGCCGTCGCCCGTGGACGAGGACGCGGCCGAGGTGGTCGGCGACTGAGAGCGGACGTCGCGTCGGAGCGGCGGTCCGGCCCACCGCGTCACCACGGGACGACGTAGAGCAGGACGTACACGACGTCGCCGAGGACGAACGAGACGAACCAGAGCACGGCGGCTACCCGTCCCACCCGCGGGTGCGGCGTCGCCGGCAGTCGCTCGACGGGCCGCGTCGCCGCGAGGACGAGTGCGTAGAACACCGCCGGCAGCGAGGCCACCGCGAGGACGACGTGGACCGCGAGCACCGGGCGGTAGAGGTACCGGTACACGACGGTCGAACCCGGGAAGGTGGTCGTCCCCACGAGCGAGACGCGGTAGAGGTACAGCGCGAGGAAACCCAGGAACAGACCGAACGTGACGAGCATCAGTCGGCGGTGGCGAGTCACCTCGCCACGGCGGACGGCGCGGACGCCGAGGACCAGCGTCACCGCGGCGACGGTGACGATTCCGGCGTTGAGGTGGGGCACGGCGGCGACGAGCGTCTCGGACCGGGGCAACAGTCCCGACGGAACCACGCCGCCGGCGGTCGCGAAGACGACGGCGACGGCGACGGCCGCGAGAGCACCGGCGACGAGTCGTGGGTGCGCACCCACGACGCCGTACCGGACCTCGGCGTTCGAGTCCGCGTCGGTCTGTGTGTCGGTGGACACGCTCGCCGGAGGTGTGGACGCCGAGAACAAGGGTGTGCCGGACTCGGACCGCGGCTCAGAGGTAGGCGGCGTCCCACCGCGTCGGCTTGCGGGTGTTGCCACACTCGTTGCACTCCAGCCGACCCATCGGGTCCATCGCGTTGTCGATGGCACCGCAGGCGCTACAGAGCCACGCGACGAGGTCGTCACGGTCGCGAGTGCGATACACGGGGTGGAAGTCGCCGTTCGAGCCGCGGTCGGCCTCGCCGAGGTGGGCGAACACCGTCTCGCCGTCCACCTCGCGGCGCTCGAAGTCGGCGGGCTCACGGCCGACGTTCGGGCCAGACTCGAAGATTAGTTCGGTCTGTGTCTCCCCGGCGACGGTGAGTGGTCGCTGGTCCACGCGCTCGAACCCGTGGTCGCCGTAGAAGGCCACGCCGTCGTCGTTCCCCTCGAGGACGACGCCCCGGATGCGGTCCACGCCCTGGCTCTGCAGGACGTCCGTGGTGTACTCGAGGAGTTCGGACCCGACGCCACGGTCGCGGTACTCGGGAGCGACGTGGAGCCAGCGTATCTCCCCGACGGTTTCCGTCTCGCCGAGAACGGCGCTCTGTGAGAACGCCATCACCTCGTTTCCCTCGACGGCCACCAAGACCGTGTCGCCGGTGTCCGTCAGCGTTGCCGAGAGTGCGTCGTCGCCGTACCACGCCTCGACGGCCTCGTCGAGGTGGTCCTGGTCCACGAAGCCGTAACTCGTCTGGAGCGACCGGCGGGCTACCCGCCGGATGCCGGCCATGTCCGCGGTCGTGGCCTGCCGTATTTCCATACGTCCATGCCGGTGGGCCACGGTGATTAATCCACGGTGTCTCCCGTGGACCGGGGGGTTCGCCCGCCCGTCCAGCCAACAGAGTTAACATCCAGGGATAGTGACACGAGCGTATGGGGGTACAGATCGACCGCTGTTCCGAGTGTGGTGGGGGACCGGTAATGACACTCGCGTGGGAGCGCACCACCGAAGGCGTCGTTCCGACGAAGGAACGATGTCACCACTGTGGGCACGTCAGCGAGGTGGGTCCCGACGAGCGTCGGGTCGTGGAGACGGTGTCGCTGTAGTCTCTCGACGGTCACCCGCCCGCCGCCGTCACCACCGTCCTGTCCTCGTGATCCCGACGCTTTTCTGTCGGTGGATTTAAGAACGAGCCACTTCCACTGTAGAGTGACGCTTCGCTTGGAGGGCCGAAGCGTCAGCGGGGACCAACTCAGGGCGGCAACGCGGGCCGCGCGTTTTTCACGCGCGGCCTGCTTTCCTGTTTCGACGCACACACCAACCACCCGTCTCTCCGTCCGCCAACCGTTCTCCCGAGTGCGGAGTACCGATTCCCGGACCCGCGCCGCCACTCCGCGCTGCCTCGCCTACCGGAACTCCTCGCCCGCCTGCGCGACCTCGAGGACCGTCTGGTGGTCCGTGCCGTTCGAGGCGACGAGCCCTCGTGCGTCGTGGACCCAGCGGTCGCCGCGGACGTCCGTGACGGTGCCCCCGGCCGCCCGGACGAGACCGACGCCGACGAGCGTGTCCCACGGCTTCGTCGAGACGTTCGCCACCGCAGCCTCGATGCCGCCGTCGGCCACGTACGCGAGGGCCCCCTGTGCACACCCGAACCGCCGGATGTCGTCGGTCCGCGTCACGAGTTCGCGAAGGACGGCGGCGTACTCCTCGCGGCGCGTCTGCTCCCACCAGATCGTCGGACAGAGCGTGAACGTCTCGGGGTTCGTGCGCTCGCTGACCGCGATCGGGTCGCCGTTGCGCCGTGGGCCGTCCGGACCGAACACGTAGGCGTCGTCGAGGGCGGGCATGACCGACGCGCCGGCGACGGGTTCGCCGTCACGCACCGCGGCGACGCTGGTACACCAGGTCCGTAGTCCCCGGACGTAGTTGTTGGTCCCGTCGATGGGGTCCACGACCCACGCGGGTCCCGTCTCGGGCACCACGCTCGGCTGGCCCTCCTCCTCGCCGACGATGGGGTCCCCGGTGACGTCCCGAATCACCTCGACGACGGCCGCCTGCGCGTCGCGGTCGGCCTGCGTGACCACGTCCGTCATGCCCTCTTTCGTCTCGACGTCGATGGCGGTTCGGAACCGCTCGGCGGCGACCGCCGCGCCCGCCTCGGCCGCTCTAACTGCCAGCGTCTCTCGCTCGCTGTCGTCCATACCACCCGGGACCGGCCGGGGACCGAAAGACCACCGGTTCGCGGCCGGCGGCGGTCACATGTGTTCCTCCTCGAGGACCCAGCCCAGCGCCCGCTTGTAGTAGCTGAACATCTGCCGGACGCCCTCGTGGTT